>JAWLBU010000020.1:0-41393 GCA_041687555.1 Haloplasmataceae bacterium
GATGGACACCCTTGCATTCGGCTAATAGTTGGCACGGTTAACCCCTATAGTGAACTTTCATCACCTAGTTGATATACATGCCCGGCGCACATAAAAAAAGACTATTTTGCTTAATTCAAAATAGTCTTTTTATATCTATTTCTTGATTTTTCCAAAGCTTTCTTTAAACTCTTTATGTTTTTCTTTTAATTCTTCCACAATTGTTGATTTTATATCTTTTGCTTTTTCCTTTAATTCGTCCAACTTGTCTTTATTTTCGTCCATAAATGCTTTTACGGCTTCATTGATACTATCACTGAATAATTCTTCCAAGGCTTCCAAATCAATTCCTTTTTCCAAAAATAATGCTTCATATTTTTCTTTTATTTCATTCACTTCACGAATGCGGTCCAAATGCAATTCCAATCTTAATTTACCGTCAGCTTCGACAAAGTTGTAACGATATTTTACCAATTCACTGATAATATTTCTAATATAATCCTGTATGATGTTTTTGATTTGATCTTCATTTTCAAGCAATTCTTCACGATTAGCCTTTAAAAGATCGCGAATTTCTCTTTTATTTTGCGTTGTCGTTATTCCATTTTCAAGATTTTTCTTCGTTTCTAAAAGTGACTGTCTTGTATTTAATAGTTCAATAATACTTTCATTATTATTTAATTCTTCCTCAAATGTACCGGCATTAGAACTCATTAAAGCACTTACTTCCTCATAATAACTCTTATATAATGCCTTAACTTCTTCAACAGTGGCGGTACTATTTTCTAAAATGCTTACAAATTCACTCTCATCTGCTTCTAGCATTGTTTGATATAGTAATTCAACCCGTTTAATTCTTAACTCACTGTTTAGTTGTGCTTTTAATCCCAAATAATTTCTCTTTGCTTCTTCGCTAAGGAAATCATTCATTTCTTTTCTGGCATCAATCACGATTCTGTTTAAATCCTTGACTGGCATAGCTGCGGCCGCTTCAAGAGTTAATGTGTCATCTAATTCCATGGCTACATTGATTAATTTAAGCTTACCGACACTAATATTAAGTTCCTTAGCCTGAGCTTTCATTTCTGAATTTGCGCCAAGTCTCGCATTTACGATCTGCATTTTTAATTTTTTACGAGCGGCAAACTTATTAATCACTTCATTTACCTTCGTTTCTAGCTCGGTTGTTTTCTCATCATCTTCACTTTCGGCAGTTACGACAATCGCGTTATCCGCGGTAAGCTCAAGATAGCCTAACTCTAATGCCAAATTGATGATTGCATCGACAACCTCATCGACTGTTTTACCCGCAAATTCATTACCGACTAATAATAACATGGCATCATCATTAAGACCGTTTACCTGTACTACTAACCCCTCATCATTAGTGATAATTTCAATTGACGGATTAATATCAAGTGTAAGGTAGGAATTGGCTGACTTAATCACATCATTTTCCTTATTTAAATCACTTGTACAGCCATAAAATCCGATCGATAAAACAAATATGAATAAAAAGCTAAATAATATTTTTCCAATTTTCATTTTTTATCCTCCTCTATTTTTCTTTTCATCAATTAAACAAATAGAGTATGTTATTTTGTTAGTAAAATAGATAATTTTTATTTATTTTTTTTATATTCCTGATATTTATCGGCAAATTCCTTTACAATCTTATTTTCTTTAAACTCCTCACTTATTTCCTGTGAGGTGATTATTTCTTCATAATCTTTTGCAAGCTTATCAAAATCGGAGGCAATGTCATTTTTTATTTTTTCATTACCTTTTTCTAATTCCATCATTGTTTCCATCTCTTCGATCAAAGTCAATATCTGTTTTTCTTTACTATTATAATTCTTCCCTCTGATTTCCTTAATTGAAAAATCTCCGGTAAAGTTAAAAGTGGAGTTTGCTTCATTTTTGATTTTCTTTTGATAATACTTCAACTGGATATTAAATTTTATATAAAACAATTCCAAAGCTAAAGCTTTTTCTTCATTTAAGCTATTTTCCAAATTCGTTAATAATTGTTTACAACCATCAATATCACTTGGTATTTCTTCATTATATTCAGGAAAATAATCATTTAGGAAGAGATTGATCAAGCGTATAACTTGCTTTAGTTTTTCACCCTGATCGATTTTTGATTTGATATTATTTATCCGCGCAATGGCATTATCATAAAAATTCATATAGGCATCTTCGGCTTTTTTCCTATATCCACTTAGTTCCTGTGCTTTTTTCTTGTATTCCTCTTGAAATTGCTGATTTTTCTTTTCATCGTTACTTCTTAATAAATCATTTAATTCCTTTACCGATAATTTTTTTGCTTCTTTAACGGTTATCTCCGGATTTTTTTCTATGACATTTTTGATTAACTTCATCCTTCCGGCGGATATGTCATTTTCTTTAGCTTCTTTTCTTATCTCATCGGTTATTTCATTAACTTTTACATTAATCTTATCCTGAAAATGATTTTTGATCTTGTTAATAATCGCATCTTCAACTTTTTGATTATCATTTATCGCCTGAATATTTACTTCACCATCATTTGTTAAATACCCCAATTTATTTGCTGTCTCAATTATCGAGGTGATGGCTTCATTAACATTCAGTCCTTTCACATCCTTTTCCTCGAGTACTAACACCCCATCTAAATTTAAAGGACGACTTTCGACTACCAAATCTTTTTTATCAATTATTAATTCAACCGACGGATTGATATCGACTGTAACATATGAATTAACGGATGTCTTATCAGGTAAGAGATAAAATAAGGCAACAATTAACATGATGAAAGTAGACGCAAAGGAAATTAAGGCTAATCTTGGTTTAAATATGGATTTTTTCTCCGTTGATGAATTCAAACCCAAACTTTGAAAGACTTGAGCTTTTACATCGGGCACAATATTCTTACTTTCTTTTTGCAGTTGTTTTATTATATCCTTCTTATTCATTCAAAGCACCCCCTTCTGTAAGTATCTTTAATTTTTCCAAGGCATTATTTAACTTCCAAGTCACACCGCTAATGGATAGATTTAAAATTTCCGCTACTTCACGCCGTTTATAACCTTCACATACGCACAACATGACAATTAAAAATTCATCTTCGGGTAAACTGGATTCAGCCAAGTCTATTAGCGGTGTTTCCGGAGTTTGTTTATCAGGTATTAAAGCATCCATCGTATCGACATCAACGGTGACGTTTTTTTTCAGCTTCTTATATTCATTGATTGCCAAATTACGGGCAATTGTCGCAATCCAGGCCTTTGGCGATATATTGTCCTTGTATAAATCAATTTTTTCATATATATTAATGAAAACATTTTGCATCACATCTTCAGCCAGAGCATAATCTTTTACAATCGGATAAATGATGTAAAACACCATGCGATGCGTTTGCTCATATATATAAGTAAAAGCACTGGTATCTCCCTCTTTCAACATCAGCATGTACTTCTCTAGTTTATTTCTATCAAACATTTTTTCCTCCGAATCCATATATTAAACAATTTATAAGGCTCATTTTGCTAGTAAAATGGCAATTTAATTAAAAATTGTTTCATTAATATATATTTATTTTACTAAACAGCACAGTTAAAGTAAATAAGCTTTAGTTATATCTTGACTTACAATTAATTTACCTATATTATCAAATAAAAAGGTATTCTAACCTTTAATAAAAAATTTCGTATATATTTTAGAGGAGAAACCCATATGGAGGATGTTAAAAGATTAGTAAAACTCATAATCCAATATAATGATGAAGTAGCATTCAATCAACTAATAAAAAAATACTACAATGAGATTTATGGCTTCATTTATAAACAGATTCTTAATAAAGATGATGCTTATGACATTACTCAAGAAATCTTTATTAAGGTATTCTTAGGTATCAAAAATTATGATCCTCAGAAAAGTCAGTTTCGCACCTTTCTTTACAGCGTTGCCAACCATTATATGATCGATATGTATCGCTCCAAACAGTATAAAAAAATGAAAAATATCGTGCAAATAGATCGTGATTATACCGATGATAGTCTAGATACTCTTGAAGATATGATTAGAGAAGAAGATATCATAAAAATTAACGAATTGGTTAAAAAGCTACCGGAGAAATATGAATCTGTAATCAGGTTGCGATTCTATGCTGATATTTCGTTAAATGAAATAAGTAACATATTAAACATCAGTCTTTCAAACGTCAAGTATTATTTATATCAAGGCATAAAACTCCTACAGAAAAGCCTAAAAGAAGGTGAAAACAATGAAATCATTAAATAATATAAAAATTGAATATCCAACTCAGGCAGAAATAGACAATAGTATTTCACGGATTTATCAAAGGATATTACCTAAGCGACAATCCTATTCTTTTAGAAAATACATCTATGCCTTCTCTTGTGTCTTTGTATTCGTAATCGTACTCAGTTTTTTGTTTCAAAGTATAAATAATAATAAGGAAGAAAAAAAGCCAAAAATTGATTATAGCCAGTTAAATCAATATGTTAACGCTTATTATGCGGATAATATTTTTATCGGAAGAATAGCCGATTATGAAAGTCAATCTTCAGACATCTCCTATTATAAAGTCATGCCGTTATTCAATCTAAAGGGTGATACAAAATCATATGAAAATATCATTTATGATGAAAAAAAGGTAGGGCAATCTAGCTTACCTATAAAAAATGAAGTGTACATTTTTATCTTAAACCGTGATGTAGTAAATAAGAGTTACTTTAGGATTAATGAATCCTATGATATTAAACAATTACCAAACTATGATATTAATAAGAGCCCTTATAGTCAAGAAGATAAAATTGTGGATATTATCAGAAATGTTGAACAAGCAATAGAAAAACCGGTAACTTCTACCTTTTATAAGTTTTTAGTTGAAAATAATCTAGATTATAATAAAATTCAATATGATTATAAATACCAGATTGGTGATTTTGATTTAAGAATATATTATATTTTAGATCAGTATTACCTGTATTATTCAAATAAATCACTTATAGAATATACGCTTAAGTACACAAATTCGCAGGGAGAAAGTATAATCATGATTATTCCCGAAAATAGAGAGGGTTTTACTGAAATAAGTTTTTATGACACCAGTGACATAGCCACGTTAAAATTAAATGAAAAAATAATCGGGACAATTGAAATACGGACACAAAAAAAATAACGCTTTTGCGTTATTTTTTTATACATTAAACCGAAAGTGCATGATATCCCCGTCTTTTACGATATAATCCTTACCTTCAAGACGCATTTTCCCTGCTTCTTTTACCGCCTGTTCACTTTTATAATAAACATAATCTTCGTAACTGATGGTTTCTGCCCTGATAAAACCTTTTTGGAAATCCGAATGGATGATACCGGCACACATCGGTGCGGTCATCCCTTTTTTAAATGTCCATGCTCTTACTTCTTTTGGTCCGGCTGTAAAAAATGTTTCCAAGCCTAAAAGCTGATAAGCAACTTTAATTAATTTATCAAGACCGCTTTCCGAAATACCTAAATCCTGTAAAAAAAGAGTTCTCGATTCATCGTCAAGCTCGGCCAATTCAGCTTCTATCTTGGCACAAAGCGCGATAACAACCGCGTTTTCTTCCAATGCCAGTTTTTTTACCGCTTGATAATGTGGATTATGCTCATAGGAATTAACATCATCCTCAGATATATTGGCAACATATAATAACGGCTTTATCGTTAACAATTGTAAATGTCTAACGGCTTGAATCTCATCACTGGTCAAATTTATTAAACGCGCCGGAGTCCCTTCAAGAAATCCCTTTTTAATTTTCTCCAGTGTCTCAAATTCCGTTACATATTCCTTATCCTTCATTCTTGCCTGTTTTTCGATTCTGGCAAGTCTTTTTTCCACCTGTTCCAAATCGGCAAATATCAATTCCAGATTAATGGTATCGATGTCTCTTAAAGGATCAACCGTCACATCAACATGAGTTATGTTAGTATCTTCAAAACAACGGACAACCTGAACGATTGCATCAACTTCACGAATATTTGCGAGAAATTGATTTCCCAAACCTTCTCCTTTACTTGCTCCTCGTACCAAACCGGCTATATCGGTAAATTCAAAGGTGGCAGGAATAACTTTTTGCGGGTTGACTAATTTAGTAAGTTCCTCAAGTCTCTTATCAGGTACTTCAACAATTCCCACATTAGGACTAATCGTCGCAAACGGATAATTAGCAGCTTCTACCGAAGATTTTGTTATCGCATTAAATAGAGTTGATTTACCGACATTGGGTAAGCCGACAATTCCCGCTGTTAAAGGCATATTTATTCCTCCAATTATATACAAATTTTTACTATACTAATATATCATATTTTCCCCAAAAAATAAAACACTAAAATGGAAAAGGTGATTATAATGAGTATTTTAAAAGATAAACGTAAATTATTAACTGAACATAAAAAATTAATTACTTCATTAAGTATTATCGCGTTTATTATCATCTCAATCGCTTCATCGTTTTTTTATCTCAAAAATAAAAAGCTGCCTCATATCCGCGAGTTAAAAACAATCGAATTTTATACTCATGATAATGAGAAGTTTTTTGAGCTTAACAATGAGCAAAATCAGTCCTATGTTTATCTACCGCAAATATCCAAATATCTGATAAGTGCTATCTTAAGCGTTGAAGACAAGCATTTTTATGAACATAACGGTTTTGATTACCAAAGAATCATTAAATCAATTATTGATAATATCTCAAGCATGAGTAAAAGATATGGTGCATCTACCATCACCCAACAATATGCCCGTAATTTGTATCTAAGTCATGAAAAATCCTTTGAAAGAAAGGCTAAGGAAGCTTATTACACCATTTTATTGGAAAACAATTACACGAAGGATGAGATTCTTGAAGGTTATTTGAACACAATCTATTTTGGTCATGGAATATACGGTATTAATGATGCTTGCAAGTTTTATTTTAATAAAGAGGCTAAGGATATTTCATTAGCCGAAGCAGCCGTTTTGGCCTCCATACCTAAAGGGCCGAATATTTACTCACCCCTAGCTGATTATGAAAAAAATAAGGAAAGAAAAGAACTGATTTTAAAATTAATGCTTAAGCAGGGTGAAATAACCCAGTCCGAATATGATGAGGCGATGAGCGAAAAAATCATCATCATCGGTAAGCATCCGCAGAGTATGTTTAATACCGCACCCTATTTTCAGGATGTCGTGATGTATGAACTGGAAAAATACAATCTCATCCAGGATCCGTTTTTAAAAGGAATAAAAGTCTACACAACTCTGGATACCCGGCTTAATTCCATCGTCGAAAAGGCCATAAATGATATCTACTCCCCTGATTCGGAAATTGAAGCAGCCGTATTTGCGATGGATCCGCAAACGGGATTTGTCAGGACGATTGTGGGAGGTAGAAATTACCGTTTGTCACAATATAACCGCGCCTTAGCCGGTCAAAGACATCCCGGTTCCACTATAAAACCGCTCCTTTATTATTCCGCACTGGAATATGGATTTACCCCGACAACAACCTTTAGGAGTGAACCCACGACATTTTATATAAATAAGGGAAAAGAAAAATATTCTCCAAGTAATTTTCAAGACATTTATGCCAACAGGGAAGTCACTATGGCTTATGCCTTAGCCGTTTCCGACAATATCTATGCGGTAAAAACGCATTTATTTTTGGGAGAAGAAACCCTAGTAAAAACCGCCAAAAGGTTAGGAATCACCTCGGAAATGCTGCCGGTTCCCTCACTTGCCTTAGGCTCTACCGAGATTAAGCTGAGCGAACTGACAAATGCCTATGCCCATTTTGCGAACTTAGGAAAAAAGGTTCGTCCTGTTTACATCACGAAAATTACGGATTTGTACGATAATGTCTTATATGAATATAGACCCTCAGAAGAACAAGTTTTAAATCCGGATTTAAGTTTCATCATGAATCACATGTTAAGAGGAATGTTTGATCCGAAGATGAGTTACCAGGCTAACGTCACTGGTCTTTCAATCGTTTACCGCCTAACTCATATTTATGCCGGTAAGAGTGGTTCCACGGATTATGATAACACAATGATTGGTTATAATCCGCATTTGGTAGTCGGTGTTTGGACGGGTTATGACGAGCAAAAACCTATTACGAAATACGAGGAAAAATCCTATTCAAAACGAGTATGGGCACAAATCATAGAGGATTATTTCAAAAATCAAAATCCGGGGTGGTATAAACCATCAAAGAATTTGATACCGGTTCTCGTAAATCCGATTACGGGTGAAATAGGAAATAGTAAAGAATATGTGAAAATCATGTACTATCTAAAAGGTACTGAACCAATTAATTATTGAGAATAATAGTAGAAATATTTAGAAAATATTGACATTTATCGACAAATTAGATATAGTAAATATATTGATATGTATATAAGTTTGGGGGATTTTTAATGGAGAAAGACACTAAAAATATCATTTTGATAATTAATTCAGCAATCGATAATTCGTGCATTAACCTAATCCAAAATATACCTAATAAAAATAATTATGCTTTTATTCTTTCCAGTTTACCTAAACATGAAAAAAAAGGATTAGCAGAATTAACGAAAATGCCTATTTATGAAATTACTTATGATACACTGTTTAAGCAAGATTCCATCTATTTTATTGATGATAGATATAATGAAATTAACGATTTTATTTCTGCATTAATACTTATCCCTAATACTCATTTACATATTATTGTTCTGTCAGAAAAACATTTAAGCTCATTAAAAATTAAGAAAAATGATAATATCACTATTATTATTGATGATGCCGTAAATAATATCAATTCCGAAATAAATGCTGATTATCAATTATCAGCGGAAAAGATTCCTGATATTTTCAATAAGGAAATGGAAGTAAATCAAAACTTATCCGGTATTATTCAAAATCTGCATGAAAAATATCATTTTAACTTTGAAGAATTACAAGGCATATATAAACAAACAAGTAAAATTGAACAAGAAATGAAAAATTTATCATATATCATTGAGAAATTACCACAAATCATTGTGACCTCCGATAAAAATGGTAATATTCAATATGTGAATAACTGTTTTATAAAAACGACGGGATACAGTTTTGACGAGGTCAAACATAAAAAACTAAGTTGTTTTATCAATGACGAGGTCTTTTTGAATACCTATGATGCGATATTAACCAAGGTAAACAAAGGATTAGTTTACAACAGCATTATCCGTAACCGGAAAAAGGACGGTACGTCCTATGATTTGGATATTTCAATTATGACCATCGGTAATAAAAACACGCTTTTATTAATCGCTGATAATCTTACCGATAAAAACATCAATACCTCTAGAGACACATTAACCGGTCTTGGAAATAGAGAATATTTTGAAAAAACTTTGCAGGAATGCATCCAAAAAAATAAGGATCAAAAGATGTCGATACTGTTAATGGATTTAAATTCATTCAGAGATATAAATGATACCTTAGGCCATGGTTTCGGTGATAAATTATTGAAATCCGTCGCCCATAGAATGAATGATGTTTTAAAAAGCGAATCAATTCTCTCCCGTCTTGGCGGTGATGAATTCATCTTTGTCATTCAAAATATCGAAAATGATAATGATGTTATTCATACGTGTAAAGAAATCAGTAATATTATTAAACAACCGTTTATTATCGATGATCAATCCATTTACACATCAATAAGCATTGGTGTCGTAAATTATCCCGAACACGGAATAAGTCCGCATGAATTAATTAAAAAAGTGGAAATTGCGATGTACACGGCTAAGAAACAGGAAATGAACTACATAATATTTGAAGAATCAATGCGGGATTCGATTATCAATCGTTTTGAAATCGCCAACAGTATTCATAACGCGATAATTAACAATGAATTTACGCTTTACTACCAACCAATTATTGATATAAATACCGGTCAGTTGACTTCGTTAGAGACACTGTTACGTTGGCATTCAAAGGATAAAGGCGTATTATTCCCTAATTATTTTCTTGATTATATCGAAAAATCCGGTCACATTATTGAAATCGGTGAACAGACTATGAAGGATACATTAAGTAAATTCTCTGATTTAAATGAAGAAATACCTTACGAATTTAATCTTTCCTTTAACTTATCGGCTAAACAATTATTATATGATACACTAATCGAGAATTTCATGAAAATACTTAATGAGACGAAATTTAATCCTAAAAAATTAATGTTTGAAATCACAGAGGGTATCACGGCACAGGATATTAAACATACCTCACCGATCATAAATCATTTCTGCAATTTAGGTATTTCAATCAGCATGGATGATTTCGGTACGGGATATTCCTCATTGGGACAGTTAAAAAATTATCCGATCAATAAAATTAAAATTGATAAAATATTTATTCACAAAGCAGAAAAGGATAATGACTATCAACTTATTTTAAAGGGTATTATCAAATTAGCCCACTTAATGAATTATAAGGTTGTGGCTGAAGGAGTGGAAACAAAGGGGCAGTTAGAATTACTTAAGCAATATCAATGCGACGAAGTACAAGGATACTATGTATGTAAACCATTGCCATTTGAAGAATTAGCACCAATCTTACAAAATAATAAGGGTGACTTTAGTAGTTTAATAAATTAATAAGAAAGTAGCCTTCGGGTTACTTTTTTGCGTTAGGTCAGAAGTTTATTATGTTAATTTATATGATATTCTGTAAAAGAATAATATATGAAGGAAATTTACAAAGATATTTTCTATATGATATAATGAATTTGAAAAAGGACAAGTATACATATTCTTTTTGGTGTTACCTAATAATATAATTATAAGAGTATCTTATTGGAGGTAACGCCGTGTATAAGAGAATTAAGAAAAATAATTTAGATGGGGATAAGGAGAAGAAAATGAGGGATATAACGATTAACCAAGTAATAGAAAATATAAAGGTAATTAAAGATTTCTTTTTTGAAAAATATAAAACCAAGTGTGTTAAATCAAAAGAATTAGCAGACTTATTAGATATTGACGTAATAGAAAGATCTCTTGAAAAAACTTCACAAATGTTAGGGAAAAAAGTATATGGAATATTAATTAAAATACCGGAACAAAACCCTAAAATTTATATTGAGGAAAAATTAAGTAATTCTCAAAAAGAAATAACGACAATGCATGAAATTGGACATTTAATATTACATTGGGGTGTGGATGCTAAATATATAAATAAAGAAAAAGTAGAAGTAGCTTTTAGGACTGATTTAGATTTTAATGAAGAATTAAACTCTGAAACTCAAGCTAACATATTCGCTACACACTTAATGTTTGATTATGATAATATAGAAAATGTGAAGCCAGAGAATAATGAAGAGTTAATGTTCAAAAGTTTATATGAAAAATACAAAAAAGTATTTACAATAATCGTAATTAAACAAAGAATGGGGTAAATGTAAATGAGTAAGGGATCGGAAGAATTAGAACATAAATTAAGTCAAATCAATAAAAATTTAATTCAAAGTGAAAATACTATTTATGATAAAACAACAATCGGATTAGTGTTAAAATCATTAAATTTAGATAATGAAATAGATTCATATAAAAGTTTTTTAATTAAAACAACAAAACTTGAGCTTAAATTTATTAAGAGATTGAGAATAGTAATCTTATTTTATCAATAGTTTTTCTTCTATCATTTGTTGGACTAATATTAATGATTACTGGTACTATAGATTAATATCAGGATTTTATATACATATGTTTGCTTTAATTATAGTCGTAATTAAGTATGCTTTTAACCCTATAGAAATAATGTTTAAACATATTAATGACATGATTATTGACCAAAAGAATAAACAAAAAAAATGATAATACATAAGTAAAAGATCGTGAGTCATCACATGATTTCACGATCTATTTTTTATTTTAGAATTTATTTTTTAGCCTGCAGTTTAACCTTTATTTCCAGAGCTTTACTGTTGCGGATAATTGATAAGGTTATTTCTTCTCCTAACTCATGTTTATATAATTCGTATCGGAAATCAGTGACATTCTTAATCTCCTCGGAGTTTATTCTGACAATTACGTCATTAATCTTTAGACCTGATTTTTCCGCCTGTGAGTTAGGAACAACATCATTTACATATATTCCTTTGGTAAGATACTCGATACCCAGACTTTTTTTATTTTCCTCACTTAAGTTACTGATACTTACAGGGTGAATCCCAATAAACGGTCTTTTTACTTCGGCATAATTCTCTAGGTCATTTACTACCTTATAAACAATATTTGATGGTATGGAAAAACCTATTCCTTCAACCTGACTGTTGGCTATTTTCATGGAGTTAATACCGACAAGCTTTCCGTCAATATTTACAAGAGCTCCCCCGCTGTTGCCGGGATTTATTGCGGCATCGGTTTGAATTACATTGGCAAACCAGTCACTTTCTCCATCCTTATCATAATCAATGGGGATTAAGCGTTCCCTGGACGAAACAATTCCCATAGTGGCGCTACCGTAAAAATTTAGCCCTAAAGGATTACCTATCGCAAAAACGAATTCTCCGACCTCAATTTCACTCGAATCAGAAAACTCTATTTTATCCGTGATATTACCCCTTGGTATGGTGATTACAGCCAAATCGGTTATGATATCATCTCCGATTACCTTAGCTTCCACCCTGTCCTCATTTTGAAATGCCACTTCAAGTTTGGTTGAATCTTTAATAACATGATAATTTGTGATAATATACGCTTTATCGTCAGTTAATTTATAAATTACTCCAGAACCTGTTCCGGTCTCTTTATCATTTGTATAACGAACAATTCCCACCACGCATGGACTGGCTTTTTTAATAGCCTGATTGGTGATACTGTCTACATTAACTTTATATGATATTCTGCTTAACGGCAAATTAAAGCCGTTATCTTCAAAATGATAAATGATATAAATAAATACAAATAAAAAAACACCGACAAATCCACCTATTATTGTACCAATCAGAAAAATCTGTTTTCTTTCACTCATAAAACACACATCCTTTTATAAGAATACAATAATAGTATGTAAATTTTGGTGATTTTTATCATTTTATTTGTTCAGAAATAATTTTTTCCCATTATTTGTCGTATATGTTGCCAACTCTTCGGGCGAAATTTCTTTAATACTTGCGATTTCCCGGGCAATTAGCGGTAAATAACCCGGTTTATTTTCCTTTCCCCGATAAGGATGGGGTGCTAAATATGGACAATCCGTTTCAATTAACAGTCTATTAAGCGGTACTAATTTAGCTACCTCCTTCGGTGTTTTGGCATTTTTAAATGTTACCGGACCGCCTAAAGAGATGTACAAACCTAAATCCAAAAACCTTTGCGCCATTTCCGGGCTGCCGCTAAAACAATGCATTACCCCTTTAAGTAAACCGTCGGAACTAGTGGCTTTTAATATTTTGTAAGTATCCTCAAAAGCATCGCGAACATGTATAACTAAGGGTTTATGATACTTTTTCGCCAAAGCTATCTGCAGATTAAAATATTTACTTTGAAGATCCTTAGTATCTTTATGCCAATAATAATCCAAACCACATTCACCGACTGCGACCGTAATATCCTGTTGTAAATAAAACTCCAAATCTTTTATATCAGATTCGGAAAAATGTTGCACATCAGTGGGATGAAGACCGGCTGAAGCAAATAAATTATAATCCTTGGCGATTTTATTAGCCAAGGCATTTGTCTTAGGATCAAAGCCGATAACGTTAATATAATCAACATTGTTTTCCTTTGCATCTTGTATTATTTCATTCAAATTATCCTGATAATTTTCCGCATTTAAATGCGCATGTGTGTCATAGTACAAATTCATCACTTCCTTCATTTATTATTGTACCTATAGTTAGTTTATATGTCTATTATTTCCTTAAGTATTAATTTACATTTTCTTCATTTTAATGTTATAATATTGATATAAGAAAATGAGGTGAAAGCATGGATGAAAAACAAACATTACCAAAGGAACTTATAAATTTTTTCACCGAGCATTTAAAACATCATAAAATAGAGACACAAAAAAAGAGATTATTAGAGGTACAAAAAGTTTTTACATTTGGTGAGGAACTATTTAATTCTATTACCCATGGTATCGGAGCATTGATTTCCATTGCCGGTTTAGTCCTAATAATTGTCTTCTCCAATAATGCATCAGCGGTAGTGGGCATGACACTATTTGGTTCAACGGCAGTCTTAATGTATATTATAAGTACACTTTATCATGCTTTTCCACAGGGTAAAGTCAAAAAAATATTTGAACGGATAGATCATTCTTTAATGTACATCTTAATCGCAGGTACCTACACCCCGCTGTGTTTTATAGCCTTCCCTGATACTCTGGGCTGGGTTATATTCGGTATACAATGGGGATTGGCTATTATCGGCGCTGCTTTTAAATCAATATGGATTGATAAATTCGAATTTATTCATTTTATTATCTATCTGCTAATGGCTTGGGCATTTGTTTTCTTTATTGATCCGCTAATTAAAGGCATGGATATTATTGGTTTTATCTTCTTAGTAATTGGTGGTGCTTGTTACAGCATCGGTCTCATATTCTATATCTTTACCTGGTTTAAATTTCATCACGGGTTATGGCACCTATTTGTCTTAGCCGGTACAATTCTCCATTTCTTCGCCATGTTGGGTTTACTTAATATCATCTAAAATGACAAAAGCTTTAGTTTTATTTGCTAAAGCTTCTTTTTGTATTTTTAATAATAAAACAAATCAATACTCGGAATATCCTTATCTCTTCCAACTTTATATACATTAAATTTTGTTTTGGCTAAAAGATACCATACATTTGCTGATACTGCTAAATTGGAATCTACTCCATCCCATAACATTCCGGAACCAAATCCTGTTCCCATATTTGAAGCATATGGTAATCCTTTGGCTTCTGTAAATTTAGTACTTGTGATAAACATTTTTTCCATTTCACTGATTATAGAGTTTACTTTTTCTTCATCGCAGGCATAGTTATACGCCACAGCCATCTGTCCCGTTCCTTCAAGCCAGATAGTATCCTTGTCTTCATCAAAGGAATATCCTTTTGCTTTAGAAATCGTATTTACTATGAATCTGTCTGCATTCGTCAATGATTCTACAGGGAAATCCTTTAACATTCCAAAAGGCCAGGAAATTAAGTCAAGCGCATATTTATATTTTCCGGTATCAGCGGTAATAATACTTTTTTCATAGTTGTTCCAATGATTATTTTTAAGGAAATTTAAGATATTCCGATGAAAATTATCATAACCATTTACCGCATGAAATGCATCAATTATTCCCTCAGGATTTTTTTCAATCACTTTTCCGCTACTGTCGTATCCGCCAAACAAACCACCATCACTATCCTGTAACGAACGTATCCATTGTTCCAATTTTGCAGAAAGCAATTCATATTTTGTGGTATTTGTTTTATCATGATAGATATTTAAGGAGATTAATAACCATGCGTTATCACCCAGCCACCTGTGAGGTGCATTATTCAGCGGTATACCGTTACGATCCCTAAACTGACCGAACCCACCTTTTCCTGTACTAAATTCAGCTTCTAATCTGCCGTTAAAAAATGAAAATATTTTTTCCGCCTTATTATAATCACCAGTAGCAGTAAAAATAATTGCGGCTAAAGCATTATCATAGAGTGAAACAAAATTACTGTCTTCCGAGCTTTCAAGTAATCCATTTTCCATCTGCATACTTACTAACCAATTGTATACCTGATAACCATTAATATCAGTACTATTTACAGTAATACTATCAGATAAATTAGCTTCATTACATATTTTACTGTCTTTTGTTGTAGTATCCTCACTTATTGCCGTTTTTCCTCTAAAGAGTTCACAGCCTGAAAATAATAAAAATATTGCTGTATATATAACTATTTTTTTACTCATACTATCCTCTTTAATCGATTATCTTATCTATAATTTAACATAAATAGTTAAAAATATATATATTTTTTTTAATAATCAATTATTACTGTATATTAATTATTAAACTTAGCTTTTTCTATTAAGTATTCATCTTCAGTAATAGCTTCTTTTTCATTTGTTTTTAATTCTTCCGGGCTATTTTTATTTAAACCTTTTTCTTTATCACGTTGATGTAATAAATATATAAGCATTTCCGTAATACCCATGTAATTCCCTCCAAATTAATTATTCAAACCAATATTAACAAATTGACATAGACTTTTTTTGTGGGAATTTAGAGAAAATAATAATTATCCAATTGTTTTCTTATAGAAAATTAAGTTGTATAATTAAAAAAGCAAAAAAGATCTAAGAAGGTTGAAACATTGAAAAATGATAGCTTGGTCAATATTTATATGGTTACATGTGTAACCGGTTTAGAGGACATTGTATTGATTACTGCAGCGAATAATTATTTCTTTATAAAGATTAAGCAAATACCATAAGCCTTCATGGATTACGTCCATCCATATTTGTATTAAAAAAAAGAATAATGGGAGTGAAATTATGAAATACTGTCCAGAATGTGGAAAAAATCTC
Source organism: Haloplasmataceae bacterium (assembly GCA_041687555.1). Classification (GTDB taxonomy): domain Bacteria; phylum Bacillota_I; class Bacilli_A; order Haloplasmatales; family Haloplasmataceae; genus JAWLBU01. The sequence goes on from JAWLBU010000020.1 coordinate 16,554, forward strand.
ATGGAAGAGATAATCAATAAAAAAATAATCAAAAAATGTGATTGTGGTTTTATCGATTGGGATAATTGGGTAAACATTTCCGCTGTCGTTGTTGCTTACAATAGTAATAACGAATTTTTAATGGTCAAACTTAAAGGTAAAGAAAAAGGAAAACTAACATTCCCTGGTGGGTATCGTGATTTATATGAAACAATTGAAGAAGCAGCAATTAGAGAATGTTTTGAAGAAACAGGCTATATAATAAACGATTTATCATTATTTAAAATTTATACTAGGGATGACATCAGATTAGTTTGGATCGTGTATAAAGCAAAAATAACTGGTGGAAATTTTATCGAAAACTCGGAAACAGAAAGCATTGCTTTTTATTCAAAAAATAATTTACCTAAAATAGAAAATTTACGCGGAGATTTAACAAGTAGATTATTGCATGATATTATAAATTGTGGTAATTAATCGTCTTTGATTTAAAAAAATCGAAGACTTTTTTCATGAAAATCACTAAAAAGGACCTATTTTTGATGAAAAATGCTTAAAAACATCGTTTTTTTGGCTTTTTTTTAAGATATTTGTCGTTTTTTATTTCCATTATTTAACATTTTGTTATATAATGGAGATATACTACTACAGAATCACTTTAATAAAGGTATTACCATCGGAAGATGATAATATATAAAAAAAAGAAATTTAAAAGGAGTGGGTATTAGTATGAATAAACAAGAATTAGTAAAAACTATGGCTGAAAAAATGCCAGAAGGTACTACACAAAAATTAGCAGAAGCAGCATTAAATGCTTTTGTAGAAAGCGTTACTAATGCATTAGCAAAAAAAGATGAAGTTGTTTTAACCGGATTTGGCTCATTCAAAGTTTCAAGACGTGAAGCAAGAGTTGGTCGTAATCCTCAAACAGGTGAATCTATGACTATTGCAGCTACAAACGTTCCAAGTTTCCGCGCTGGTAAAAATCTAAAAGACGCTGTAAATAAGAAATAAAGAATAAATATATTCTGAAATCATACCTATATAGTATAATACTATATAGGTATTTTCGTTATTGGAAATAAATTATTTTATACGAGAGGTGAGAAAGTTGGATAAATTAATTAAAGAGATTGAAGATAAAGTTAATGAGATATCCTTTTCCGGAGTTATCTCAATTTCTAAGCAAAACGAGATCATTTATAATAAAGCATTTGGCTATCGAGATATCAAGAATAAACTTCCTAATCAAACAGATACCAAGTTTGGAATAGCTTCAGGAACAAAATTATTTACCGCATTAGGTATCGGTAAATTAATAGATGATAAGGTTATATCTTTACAGACAAAAGTAAAAGATATCGATAAAAGCTTTACGGGATTCATTGATGAGAATGCGGCGATCTTAAATCTACTGACCCATACTTCCGGAATGTATGATTATTTAGATGAAGAAATAATCGAAGATTATGAAAATTTCCATCTTGATAAACCATGGTATGATTTGACTACGCCGACTGATTATCTGCCGTTATTTAAGGATAAACAAATGAAATTTGCCCCTAATAACCGATTTTCATATTCTAACGGTGGATATGTCTTATTAGGCATCATCATCGAAAGATTAACAGGTAAACTATATCGGGATTATCTTAAAGAAACGATACTTAATCCAATCGGAATGACTGATTCCTACTTTTATGCTTTTAATGATTTGCCGGAAAATACGGCTTTTGGTTATCTTGAAGACCGAAAAACGACGAATATTTATAGAATTCCTATTCGCGGCGGCGGGGATGGAGGAATGTATACCACCACCCAAGATTTAAGGCTCTTTTGGCAGGCTTTTCTGTCAAATAAAATATTATCCGAGGAATTGACACGTGCATTTTTAAAAACCCACATTAAAATAAATGAAAAAATCGGTTATGGGTGTGGATTATATAAGCATCTACAAGGACTTTTTTATAGTATTGTAGGAATGGATGCCGGTGTCGGATTTGACTCAAGGTATTTATTAATAGAGGATATAGTGGTCAATATCTTATCAAATATTACTGGTGGCGAGGGAGAAATCAGAAAATTAGTTTTAGATTATATTTATTCAAACAGATAAATCTGTGATAAAAAATGAAAGATCGAGTAGATTTAAATTTCTACTCGACTTTTTTTTAAAAATAGATTCTTTTATGCTCTTTACCACTATCATAAATGGCATTGACGATTTTTTGGGTTATTAATGCTTCCTCACCGGTTATCTCCGGCTTTTCACCTTTGTATAATCTTTCATAGTGATCTTTTATCTGTTTAACATGACTTACTCCCCAATAACCTTTTCCCCCACCGTAGTTAAAGGTCTCATGAGGATTATTCCCTACGGTAAATGTCCGACCGTCGTGTAATGATATTGTTGCCAAACCGTCAACATATTTCACATAACCTTTTTCACAATGCATTTCAATTTCCACAGGGCTATTGTCGGTATAATAATTAATTGTAAAAAATGATCCGTTAACACCATTCTTGAAATGAATCACACCTTCGGCCGTATCTTCAACTTCAATTTTTTCATGCATCCGATTAGCGATGCTTGCTTCAATATATTCAATATCACTACCGATGAACCAGTTCATTAAATCTAAAGTATGAAGAGCCTGATCAATGATAACTCCGCCGCCTTCCTTATCCCATGTACCCTTCCAGTCACTATGTGAATAATATTCGTCACTTCTATCCCAAGTGACCTGCATCTTAGCAGCGTATATCTTACCCAAAAGACTGTCCGTCAAACTCTTCTTGACAAATTGAGCTCCGGGATTATAGCGGTTTTGGAGTATTACTCCGAGCATCACGCCATTATCCTTACATGCTTTTATCATTGCCATAGCATCATTAACACTTGTGGCCATTGGTTTTTCCGTCAAAACATTTATTTTTTTACTTGCCGCATATATCGCAACGGGTGCATGTAAATAATGTGGTAGACATAGATGAACTGAATCAAGATGTTCTTTTTCCATCATTTCCTGATAATCTAGATAATATTTACAATTAAATTGCTTCGAAGCCGCCTTTGCCCGATCTTCTTTTATATCACAAACAGCAACAAGTTCCGTCAAGGCTAATTCTGAAACAGGTACCGCATGCATAGGAAAGATATTTCCACAACCAATAATACCAATTCGTAATTTATGCATTTTTTCGCTCCTGTTATATCCAAAACGCCTTTGTCGGTTTCTCATATATTATAATATTATTTAAGAAAGCAATTGCCTTATTCAATCCTTCAGTATTAGACATTAAACTATCCTCATGTTCAATACTTATCGCATAATCATAGCCGATCATTCGAAGGGCGCTGATGATATCACGCCAATAGCTTTCACCGTTGCCATATCCCACGGTGCGAAATACCCAGGCACGCGCAAGCTCATTATCATAGCGCTTCGTATCTAATACACCATCATAACTTACATTATATTCATCAATTTTGGTATCCTTGGCATGAAAATGAAATAATGCGTCCTTTAATTTCTTAATGGCTAGAACAGGATTGATCCCCTGCCATATTAAATGACTTGGATCAAAATTAGCACCTATTTCTTCTCCTACTGCTTCTCTTAATTTTAATAATGTTTCAGGGTTATAAACACAGAAACCCGGATGCATTTCCAATGCGATCTTATTTACACCGTGATCTCTAGCAAACTTTACGGTTTCCCGCCAATATGGAATCAATACTTCGTTCCATTGATATTCTAATATTTTCAAATAATCATTTGGCCACGGACAAGTTACCCAGTTAGGTGTTATATCATCCTTACTACCACCAGGACAACCCGAAAAAGTATTGATAATATTAATTCCTAATTTTTCCGCTAGTAAAACCGCTTGAACAAAATCATGATGAAACTTTGCGGCTATTTCTTTATCGGGATGAATAGGATTACCGTGAACACTTAATGAACTGATTTCCATATTGTATTTCTTAAATAAATCAATAAATTCGTTTAATTTTTTATGATCGTTTAATAGAACTTCAGGATTGGCGTGCGCATTACCGGGAAAACCGCCCACTCCAATTTCAACCATTTCTACGCCTCGATGGCTTAAATATTGTAAAGTTTCTTCTAGTGATTTGTCACTAAATAGAGTTGTCAAGACTCCTAATTTCATAAACCCACCTCTTTTAAATAATTTATGCTTATTTCAATATCTTTTAAGCCGCCGTTTTGCGGAAGATCATTTTCCACAATTAAAGCATAAGCTCCACTTACTACCGAAATAATTTCCTTTATTTTCATAATTCCCTTACCAAGCGGTGCAAATTCCATCTTACCATTATTAACAACCAAGTCCTTTAAATGAACAAGTTTTAGACGTTTTTGATATTTTTTAACATAGTCTATCGGATTCACATTTGCCCTTTGCACCCAATGCGTATCAATTTCCGGATATAAATTACCCACCTTTTGATATAACAAATCCAGTAAATATTCATTTTTTTCCATGGCAAACTCAAAATCATGATTATGATAATGGAGTAATAAGCCCTCAGCGACCAGCTTTTTTTCCAGAATCATTAGTCTTTCACTGGTTTTATTTAAATCAGCAATCGTTCTCATCGGTGCCGAAGGTATGACGATGTTTTTATTACCGATTATTTCATTGTACTTAACCACATTGTTAAAATCCTGTTCGAGTAAATCCAAACCCGTATGACTACCAACCGGTACCAAACTTAATTCATCAAGTAATTGCTTCATTTCCAGAGCCGGAATATCATAAAATCCCGCAAATTCTACTCCCTTATAACCGAGCTCCGCCACTTTTTTTAAAGTACCTTTAAAATCGAGTTTTAATTCATCACGTAAAGTATACAATTGAACTGCTAAAATCATTCTCCCACCTCAAAATCATATTTCCTAAAGTATTGAATCGTATAATTAACGCCTTTATCTCCTAATTCTTTCTGCCATATTTGTGAATGCGGTTCGATTGACAACACGCCTTTATAACCTTTAGTTATCAGTAAACTGATCACCGCATTCCAATCAGTTTGATCCAATCCTGCAGGTGGGTCATCGACTCTTTTATGATCAATATATAATGAGCCCTTAAGATGAAAATGAACAATTCTCTCTCCCCATGCTGCAATTTCTGATAAGTAATTTCCACCGGCATAAATACAATGCGACGGATCATATTTAATGCCTAAATCCATTAAATGATTATGGATTATTTTCCATGTTTCATCGCTATATACAAAATTATTCCAACGACAATTATAGGTAGCTATTTTTACATTCCTTGTTTTCCCATATTCTATTAACTTCCGAAAATAACTTACGGCTAGGATAAGATTATCATAGTAGGATAATTCATTGACATAATTACAGCCACAGACAAAAATCGGACAACCTAGTTCATTACAAGCATCAATTAAATCATAGGTTATTTTTAATTCCTCGGCTATTATACCGTTTTTGTCGATTCGATTAACTCCCCATCTGCCTATTGAAGCGATTTTTAAAGAAATTTTATTAATAGCAGTCTTAATATTATCAACTTCATTTAAGAACTGATCCGCATTCTGATTGATACAAAATTCAACATACTCAAGACCTTTATCTTTAACTGCCTTTAAACCATTTTCCGTGTAATCATAAGTGATAATTCCCAGTTTCATAATTATCACTCAAAATAAACCGGTTTACCCGTTTTAGCCGATTCATAAATAGCCTCAAGAATTTTGGTAACGACAAAGGCCTGTTCCGGTAAAACGACTAAATCCTTCTCATGTAGAATTGAATCAATCCACATCCTGGCCTCAAGATATGATGCATTATTACTGTCATTTCCATCATAGAAAGCTACTCCGCCCGCATCAAATGAAGGTTTTTCAACCACTTGACGATTATTCTTTACATAATTTATCCTTAGCCCATTTTGCATATCGGCACCTGCCAATGTACCGCATAATGTTGTTTGTGCTTCGCGTACATCAAGGGTATTTAAAGCCCAACTTGATTCAAGAACGATTGTCGCACCGTTTTTCATGACGATATAGCCAAAAGCCGAATCCTCCACCGTATATTCATTGAGATCCCAATCACCCCAGGCATTTGCGGTATTTCGTTGTTGACCTAATTTTTTGAAGACACTTCCCATTACCATCTTTGGTTGATAATTATTCATCATCCATAATGTCAAATCCAATGCGTGTGTTCCGATATCAATTAATGGTCCTCCACCCTGTTCATATTCATTTAAGAACACACCCCAGGTCGGTACAGCCCTACGTCTAAGTGCATGCGCCTTGGCATAGTAAATTTCACCCAGAGTACCCTTGTCACACTCTGATTTTAAATATAAAGAATCAGGACGATAACGGTTTTGGTAACCAATTGTCAGTTTTTTTCCCGTCCTTTTTGCCGCGTCAAGCATTTTTTGTGCTTCCTCGCTATTAATTGCCATCGGTTTTTCACACATAACATGCTTACCGGATTCCAAGGCATCGACCGTAATGAAGGAATGAGAACGATTTGGGGTACATACGTGCACTACTTCAATTGTCTTATCTTTAAGTAATTCTTTATAGTCCGTATATACCTTAGAACCCTCCACACCGTATTCTTTAGCCGCGGTTTCTGCGCGTTCCTTAATAATGTCGCAAAACGCGACCATTTCCACTTCTTTAATCTTCTTCAGATTTGGCATATGTTTTCCATTTGCGATGCCACCGCAACCAATAATACCGACTTTTAAACTCATATAATCCTCACCTTTCTTATGTTAGCGTTTTAGTTTGATATTATTATAAGACAGATTACCTAAATAATCTTTTAATAAAATGTTTTAAATATCAAAATCTTGTGATAAAATCGAAATAAAATAAGCTATTTTATTTCAATAATCGCAAAATCTTGTTTTAGGGAGGACCTATGAATAAGGATACCGTTTTTATGGACTTAAACACAAATGATATATCACCGGTGCTTGTGGGAACGTATGTATATAATCTACATTGTGAGGATTGGAAGTTTGAGAAATTTGAGGAAAGATATATCGAAAATTATGAATTTGAATATATTCTCAAATCCGAAGGATATATGTACTTAGAAGGTAAAACCTATCCTCTAAAACCTGGTGATCTATGTTTTAAAAGACCTGGTGAGCTTACACAAGGAATTAAACCCTATTCATGCTTTATGGTCGCGTTTAAAATGACCGGTGAGGATTATCAGGGAAAACAACCTTATTACAATAATCCGATTATTAATGCCATACCCCCTATTTATTCCACAAAAAATCATTTGTATTTTGAAACGATCTTCAAAAAAATACTGGATGAATACATAAGTGGAAGCGATTCATCCATTATCAAGATCAAATCATATATTTTAAATATCATATACACCTTATATGAAGAAATAAAACAAAATTATCTGCCATCATCACCCTATTATACAATCATCAGTAAAGCCTTAAAGTATATTGAGGAACATTTCCAGAATAAGATTCTTTTGGATGATTTGGCTAAATATGTCGGTTTATCACCTTTTCATTTTCATAAAATATTCACCCAAACATTAGAAACTACACCCAATAACTATATAACCAATATCCGGATAAATCATGCCAAACAATTACTCATTTTGACATCCGATTCCATAACTGATATTGCGATAAAATGTGGTTTTGAAAGTTCATCCTATTTTTGTTATTGTTTTAAACGGAAAATGAATATATCACCGTATAATTTTAGAAATCTGCATAAATTAGTCTAGGTATATGGAAAGATTCTCCTATTTTGTAACAAATTAAGAAATTTATTTTCAATACTTGTATAGACATCGGACTATAAATCTAGTATCATATAATTAATGATGAATCCGTATTCATTATAAATAAATAGTTGATAAAGGGGAGGAACAATTTGAAAAAGATACTGTTTATAGCGTTTTTTGTGTTTACGATGTCTGTACTTTCATCATGCATTTTCGCACCAAATAGCACAACGACACAAGAAGAAACTACCACAACTACTGAAGATAAAACGGTGGAAGTTACATATGAAGAATTTCAACATGATATAAAAGAAAATTTAATTCGCTCATTAGAATTTAGTAATGAAAAAGACATTACTGACCCTAATAATTTTACGATATTAAAAAGTGATAAATATTTTACTTATACACCACTGCAAAAAGAATTTATTGCTAACATAGATACAATTAATGAGTTATTGGGTGATGTCTTGGCTATTTATAATGATTTACTGCTTAATGTGACATTTTATGAGGACAACACCTATAAATTTAAGGAAGTAGATCATCTTACGGTATTAGAATCAGATTTACCGATTGTGGATAATATCTTGACAATAAATAGCTTAAAGATTGAATTAGGAACCGAACATGATTTAGTAGATAAATATCAGTTAGATGAGAATGTCATTATTGACATCTCCAGAACTGCTACGATCATAAATATTAAAATTACCGATATCTTCTCTTTCAACATGAGATTGAGCAACAAAGACACTCAGGCTAATTACTCACTAAACAACAAATCAATTGAACTTGATATAGACAACAGCAATAGTACCCAAGTAATCACTCTTGAGGTTGAAAAAGATGATGTTAAGGAAAACATGTATTTTTACGGTAACAATTACTATGGTGCCATATTAAACGATTATGTGAAACAAACCTCAAGCACACAGTCAACTAGTATGATTGATTATGAAGTATTCCGATATAAAACAGGATTATTATATAAATCTTTAACCAAGAAAACTCAAGACGGTACCGAAATCAAAGATGCCTTCAGTATGAACGGTTTCACCTCAAATCTCCTAGTAAGTTGGGAATCCTTAACTTCGCAAAACGGCTTATTTACCTTAAACTTAAATAGCGGTCCGATAAAGCAAAATGAATTAGATAACGGTGTTATTGAAGTCAACGATACCGATATCATTTTTTCAGAAAATGGTTATTCGGCAATTAATATCAATGATCTTTATAGTAATGAAAAATATTATGTTGCGGGTTATTTCCTTCAAACAAGTTATCATTTAGATCATTTTTATAATCACAATATAACTGATTTAGTTAATTTAACTGTTTCTCTTAATGATTACTATCTGGAAAGCATAGAGTCAATAAAAGCTGAAATTAATAAAATGTATAATCCGGAAACGGTAAAATTAGAATACAAGAAAATTAACGCTACCGAATATGATCCAACAACGCAAACAAATATCGTAATCTTAGAAGAAACCGCAAATAAATATGAGGTTATGTTATTTAATAAAAATGACATATTGACAGAAAGAAAAACCTATAACGGTAAAGTTTCCTATATAAACGGTACACTATTTGTATATGGATCAGAAAACAATATACCTTATTTAGAAGTTAAAACAATAAACAGTAATAGTAGAATAACCGATCAGTATAGCTTTAGTTGGAATTATTTGAAAGATCATACAATTTCAAGCTTTACTTATAATAAAACAACCAATAAAATCACCGTCATGTATAAAGAAAAACTATCGAATTATACAAATACATTAATAGTTGATTTAACTACCCTAAAAACAGAAATTCAATATAGCACTTTGATAGATGAATTTACTGATTCGTCTACAAATACAAAAGTGAAAATTGTCAAAAACGAAAGTAATCTTTTATTTATCATGTTATATAATCAAAGCGGAACACTTGTCCAAGTTTCATCCGGACAAGCAATGAATGCGAATAACGTTGCTTTGACAAATTATAAAGTTCAAGGCACAAAACTAATTCTCTTTGGACAAAATTCGGGAAGACCATATTTCATCGTACCGCAATTTACTGGTAGTAACACCATTGACTTTGAAAATACACTATCATTTTCTTATACCGCAACGGGTAAAACAACGGATGTCAATTACCTGACGAGTGAAAACCTCTATGAAGTAGTAATGCTGTTATCTAATAATGAAACAAAAACTATTAAAGTGACTACTAACGGATTAGAAAAAGGCACATATGTCAAATTAGGTTACTTGACGGACTGGTCAAATTGGGATCCGAATGATCTTAAATTTAATAAATTAACCCATATTAATTATTCCTTTGGTCATGTGGCAGATACAAATGGTACGGTAGTGGCAAACTTTTCAAGAGCTCATCAAATTAAACAATTAAAAGAAAAAAATCCACAGCTTAGTGTCATCTTTTCCCTTGGTGGCTGGGGTAGCGGAAACTTTTCTGAAGCAGCCTCAACCGATGCCAATCGTAAACTATTTTCTAGAACTGCCATCGAAATCATGCTGCAATATGACATGGATGGAATCGATATCGACTGGGAATATCCTGGTTCAGGAGTTGCCGGTATAACCTATAGTCCAAACGATAAGGCTAATTTTGTCTTAATGTTAAAACAGTTAAGAGAAGATTTGGACAATCTTGAAGCAGAAAATAACAGAGATTATTTATTGACAATAGCCGTATCCGGTTATGTTCAACCAGGTTATGACTTACCTAAGATTGTGCCATATTTGGATTTTCTCAATGTTATGACCTATGACTTAAATAATTGGGGATATGCTTCACATAATTCTCATTTATATAAATCTGATTTATACGCAAATAATTACGGTGCGGCTGATTATATTCAACAATACCTAAACAAAGGTGTCCCTGCATCAAAACTTAATATAGGTATAGCCTTCTACGGACGAGGCGGTGTAATTCAAACAGAAACACCAAATATCTTAGGCAGCAAACTAGTTGGAGATAAATCTTACACTTATAGTAATATTAAAAACAACTATCTGAACAAGAACGGATTTGTCAGATATTGGGATGACAAAGCAAAAACACCATATCTATATAATCCAAATACAAAAGAATTTATCAGTTACGAAGATCAAGAATCCATCCAAGCTAAGATTGATTATGTCAAAGAAAAAGGGCTACTAGGCGTATTCTTCTGGGAATATTCACAGGATAATACCGGAGATTTAATAAACGCCATTGATGTAAATACTAAATAAATTTCGGAGGAATTAAATGATTAAATTAGGTTATTTGGTCGATTGGACCAATTGGGAACCAAATGAAGAGGGATTTAAAAAATTAACTTATATCAATTACTCTTTTGCCGGTGTGGGGGATAAATCAGGAACTGTTGTAGAACATTTTAAACAAGGAGAAAAAATTAGTGAACTAAAAAAAGCTAATCCTCATCTTAAAGTGTGTTTTTCCATAGGGGGTTGGGGCTCCGATAATTTTTCAGAAGCAGCTGAATCAGAAAGCAACAGAAAAAGATTTTCCCAGACAGCCATCGAAATAATGCTTAAATACGGTTTTGACGGTATTGATATAGATTGGGAATATCCGTGCATCCCCGGTGGAGGAATTTCCGCCAGTCCAAATGATAAATATAATTTTACTTTAATGCTTAAACAATTAAGGGAAGATTTGGATTTGTTAGCTAAAAATACCGATAAAAAATATCTTCTGACAATAGCGGCCAGTGGTTCAATGAGCTTAGGCGAAAATACCGAGCTTAATAAAATTATTAAATATTTAGATTTCATAAATGTCATGACCTATGATATGGAAGTCTGGGGATATGCCAGCCATCACACCAATCTATATAGTTCAAGTAAAATCCCTAATCAATTAGGTGGAGCCGATTGGATTGAAAAATATCTGAAAAATGGAATTCCTAACGAAAAATTATCCCTTGGTATTGCTTTTTATGGACGCGGAGGACAAATACCCGAAGTTAAAGGTGAAATATTAAATAGTCCGCTACCCGTGGATAAAAGACAATACTTCCCGTATACCAAAATAAAAAAAGAATTATTAGCTGATCGCAAATTTACCAGATACTTTGATGAGGAAGCAAAAACACCTTATATCTTTAACGGTGAGATGTTTGTATCCTATGACGACCCGGATTCAATTAAAGCTAAGGTCAAATATGTAAAAGATAATAATCTGGCCGGTGTCTTTTTCTGGGAATATAAAGGTGATGAAACCTTTGAATTAATTAACGCGATTGATAATGCTTAAAAGGCTAAAAAGGAATCATTAGTTGATTCCTTTTTTTATAAGAATAATTTTATTAATTCAATAAATAATGACCATATCTTATGGACATTGTCATTAATTATATCTATAACCTCATTTCGATTATATATTGATGTGTCACTTTGATAAATACTGCCTTCGGCATAGCTCTTTCCTATTGCGATATCCGCAAAAGCTCTGTCACCGATTGCCACATATTTGGCTACGCTTAAAGCGCCGACAGAAAAGTAACCGATAGAAACAGCACCAATCGTAAATATTCCAACCGCAATTGCACCAATAGAAATTATACCGCATGAAATAGAACCAATTCCCAGTATTCCCAGAACAAACACTCCTAAGGATATCAATCCTAATGAAAATAAACCGAAAGAAAATAAGCCCATGGATAATAAACCTAGAGAGATAAAACCTTTTGACATGGTACCAATTGCGATTATACCCTTAGCCTTATACAAACCGTATCCAATATTAATATGAACTAACGGAATACCTTTTATCATTCTTTTACTTTTATATTCATAATGATACCTGCTTTTTAACGAAAACAAATTATTATTATCAATATTCTCCGTACCTCTTAATAAATAATCAACACTGACATTAAACAGTTCTGCCAATTTAATTAATTTGTCAGTCTCAGGATAGGCTAAGTTTGCTTCCCATTTTGATATTGACTGTCGTGAAACATTTACATAATCAGCTAAATTTTCTTGTGTCATATTATTTTCTTTTCTTAATCTTTGAATTCTGTCACCAGTATTCATTATATCACCTCAAAGTTAGTATATATTATTAAATAAACCTATTCCATCAACTCCGTATATCAATATGTAAACTTCAGGTTGCATTATTATTTTAAGCAGAAGTATCATTAATGTAAAGTAAATTAAGTAAATAATAGAAATAAACCATAATTTATTTTATAATATACATAATAAAGTAGTTTTCAAATAAATAACATGAAAGGAGAAGTATGAACTTGTAAGTATACAAGGATATCATACTAAATTCAATATGAAAATTAAATTATTTTTTATAATCCTAATCTCTATTTTATTTTTAAATTCATGTAATAATTTAGGAATTATAAAAGAAAAGACGGAATATGAAAAATTTACCGAAATGTATGACAAGGCAGTCAAAAACTTTAATAAGAGTGGCAGTTATAGATTGCAGGAAGAATTTTATTTTAACTTTAAGATAAACTCTCAACAAGTAAATACATCTTTGGAATCAACATCCGATATGATAAAGAAACCTTTTTATTTGAAATCAATAGTAAGTATGAATATTTCTACTATAGGTACAATAGAACACAAAGCCTTATATATTGAACAAGACGGCGTGTATAAACAATATTTTAAAAGTTTTGCCGGTCATACGGAAAAAACATTAACCAAAGATGAACTTGATGAAGAATGTAAGAATGATGAATTAGACATAACAGTTAAGCATGTGCCGAAATCGACAGAAATTAAGGAAGAAAAGCTGGTAAATAACGAAAAAATAATTACCTATGAAACAACATTTACAATAAATGATTTACAAAACGAAGATAAAATGCTCTTTGATGAGGTTCTGGAAACATTTATCGGTGTGGGTGTAAAATCATCATCTTATTTAGATATCCAAATTATTAAAAGAATTGTGATAAATACAACTACCAAACAGCTTGTGGAAATATTATATGATATGACGAACTTTATGACGAAAGCATATGATGATTTTAACACCAAAAATCAATTGGGATTGGACATTACTGATACGAAAAGTGAGTATAAATTTATCTTTAGTAATTTTAATAAGGTAACGAAGGATAATTCATTTATTGAAGAAATGAAGCCGTAAAATAAAGTATTTTAAAGGACATGGAAAGCTCCATGTCCTTTATATTTTTTCTACCATTTATCATAATGAATCTTTTTTTCATCATAGTTATCCCTAGGCTCTTTTTCCTCCGCTTTATGACCTACGACAACCAAGCCGATCGGAATAATATTATCCGGTAAATTCAAAAGTTTTTTAAAAAATACCTCATAATCCTCATTCGGATGAATTGCGCACCAGACCCCGCCAAGATTTAAAGCATGGATTGCCAGTAACATATTCTCAATTGCCGCCGAACAATCATTATTCAAAAAAGCTAACTTATTTTCCTTAGTCATATCTCCGCAGACAATGATTCCACAACCCGCTTCATTTAACATTCTCGCATATTGATGTTTGTTAGTAATATCAGCGATAAGCTTTTTGTCCCTTACGACGAGAAATTCCCATGGTTGACGATTATTAGCCGAAGGTGCGGCAAATCCTGCTTTTAATATTAATTGTAGATCATCTTCGGAAACTACCATATTAGTATATTTTCGAATACTTCTTCGCGATAAAATAATATCAATCATATCTATCAACTCCCTCATTTATTTTATTGGACGAGCCGGTGTTGAATATTGCGCTAAAGCCTTTACAGAAACATACTCCCCTTCAGGATAGCGATAGGCTGTCAGTTTATTACCAAATACGCATCCCGTATCAATATTGATGGTATTATTTAACGATAGCGGCTCGATATTCGGCGTATGTCCATATAAAACCAATGGCCTGCCTTTGTAGTCTTTAGCCCATAAGTGTCTTATCGGTAAACCAAATTCATCGGTTTCATTTGTTGTTTCGCCATACAATGTATAACTTCTTATTTCCTTTGATGTTCTGCCGATATATTCTTCTTTAATTCCGGCATGGACTACCACCAAACGATAATTATCAAAAATTAAATGACTTTCAAGGTGCTTTAAAAATTCCTTTACCTTAAACAAATATTCTTCCGGTTTATCCTTAAGCTGTTCTACGGAATCTTCGAGACCGTTTTTTACCTGAACATTCCGCCCCTCTAATTTACGATATAATTTATTATCATGATTTCCTTGCACACAATAAGCAATATTATTATATACCATATCCATTACTAAATCCAACACTTTAACAATTTTCGGACCTCTGTCAACCAAATCACCTAAGAAAATAACCTTACGATTATCCGGATGATGAACTTGATAAAAACCATTAACCCGGTTTATCACATATCCTAAATCCTTTAGTAAAATTACCAATTCATCAAAACAACCGTGAATATCGCCGATAATGTCAAAAGGTCCTGTCTCATAACTTTTATCACAATATAACGGATTTTTCATAATTTGTGCTTTCATAACTTCATCCAGTGAATTAATTAAATAGACAAAATTAAATCCTTCCTTTTTTAAGTTTACCAATGAATACTGCATTTGATTATATTGATATTGAATTATTTTCTCATCCAAATGTCGGTCCGTTCTTAACCGATTGCGATAATTGCACACTTCCAGCGGCAAATTAAAGACAATGGCGACAGTTAAACAATGATGCTTTTTTACGATTTCCAAAAGTTCAAAACGGGAACTTTCTAGCACATTGGTCGAATCAACGACTGTTAATTTACGAAGAGCCAATCGTTTATCGATTAAATCATGCATTAATTCAAATGCCGGTTTACTTACACTCTGATCATTTTCATTATCTGATATTAAATAACGACAGTAATCAGAAGAGACAATCTCACTTTCCTTAAAATGTTTTTTCGCAAAAGTCGTTTTTCCGCTACTGGAAGGTCCTATCAATACAACCAATGAAAATTCAGGTATTCTTATTCGCATGTCTATCCACCTTTGTGATTATTTTAGTGAATATTTATAAATCAGTTCATTCTTTAAATCCCATAATGCCTGTGACAAATCAACATAATATTCATGAGGGTTCTCAAACCGTAAAACCGCATCCCATAATGTATCCATTTCCCTTTGGCAACGTTTTTTAATTTCGCCTAATGATGGTGATTTATATGCGCATTTACCGTTAATAAATATTGGTACTAATAATTTTCTAACATAATAATTTGTCAGGGTTTTCCGTTTCCATGTATTAATGGGATTAAAAATTTCATATTCACTATCTTCAGGAATTATTTCTTCATTTAATGTTATGACATCGGCCAGCGCTTTATTTGTCTTCTTATCAAAAAAACGATAAACCTGCTTAAATCCCGGATTAGTAATTTTCGCGACATTCTCGCTAATTTTTATTTTTGGTATAATCTTATTATTTTCTTCTATTGCGGCCAGCTTATACACACCACCGAAAACCGGATTTGATTTTGCGGTAATTAATCTCTCACCTACCCCGAATAAATCAATTTTTGCCCCCTGATTAATCAAATCACGTATGATATATTCATCAAGCGAATTGGAAGCCACGATCTTACAATCGGTAAAACCGGCATCATCCAACATTTTTCTTGCCTCAATCGATAAGTAGGTTATATCACCGCTGTCGATTCTAATCGCCACGGGACGGTAGCCCAATGGAACAACCACTTCATTAAAGGTTTTAATCGCATTGGGAACCCCTGATTTTAACACATTATACGTATCGACTAACAACGTGCAATTATTCGGATATACTTTAGCATATGCTTTAAAAGCCTCTAACTCGGAATCAAACATTTGCACAAAGCTATGAGCCATTGTTCCAAGAGCCGGTATTTGAAATAATTTATCAACTAACGTACAGGAAGTACCGACACACCCTCCTATATAAGCTGCTCTGGCTCCATAAATGGCCGCGTCATAGCCCTGTGCTCTTCTACTGCCAAACTCCATAACAGCCCGATTCCCCGATGCCCTAACAATCCTCGTAGCCTTTGTGGCTATTAAGCACTGATGATTAAAGGAAATCAACAACATCGTTTCAATAAACTGTGCTTCAATAATCGGACCCTTAACCACCATTACCGGCTCATAGGGAAATATTGGCACCCCTTCTTCAATCGCCCAGACATTGCAACTGAACTTAAAATTTTTCAAATAGGTTAGAAATTCTTCACAAAACTGATTCTTACTTCGTAAAAATTCGATATCCTCAGAGGTGAAGTGAAGATTCTCCAAATATTCTATTATTTGCTGCAGGCCGGCCATAATGGCATATCCGCCATTATCCGGAACCTGCCGAAAAAATAAATCGAAATAACCAATTGTTGAATGTTTATTATTCTTAAAATAACCATTTGCCATTGTTAGTTCATAAAAATCCGTTAACAGTGTTAGATTTCTTTTTACATCCATTTTATTACCTCTAAATTATATCCTTTACTATTTCTATATTATTTATCATCATCATATATAAACCCATAATATGCATTAAGTCACCATCATGGATATCCGCGTCATAAGTATTTACGCCATTCATCGGCACAATAATTCTACTGTATTGATTTAACCGATTAAAATGAGCCTTTAATGATAATGCGAACTGCATTATACATATATCGGTACAATCACCTACGATAATAAAAGTATCCACTTCCGGATTATCGTGTAACCATTCCTGAAAATCAGGTTCAATAAAACCGTTTGTCGAATTCTTGGTGATTAACCGATAACCTCCGATAGCCTTTAATTCATCAATTATGTCCGCTTCCTTTGTTCCTTCGATGCAATGTGGGGGATAAGCTTTAAATTCGACTGCTTCTTCCTGATGACTATCGGCAAAGGCTATTTTTTTAATATTATTTTCTTCACATCTAAAGGATAATTTAACTACTTCAGGAACTATAGAACTTATCCTATCGCTTTGCAGGGCTCCTTTTCTTACAAAGCCATTGACCATATCAATCATGACCAGACATGTTTTAGTTTTATCCAAATGTCTAAATTTTATTGATTCCAACTCAGTGAATTTGTCAAATATCTTTTCTAAAATGGCCTCACTTGTTTTTAAAAAGATAAATTTATTTTTCACTTAATTTCTCCTTTCTATATGCAAATCAATCCAGTTAGGATTAAATCGGTATAATTTAGATGGTCTATGTCCCTTATCCTTTGTATAAGAATTTGTTTCAATTACCATATCGGCGATTTTCCTCCGGAAATTAGCCTTTAATAACTCTGTATCAAGAATTATTTCATACACCTGTTGTAACTCAGTTAAGGTAAACTCCTCCGGCATCAAATTGAAAACAATATCGGTATATTCAATTTTATTTCTTAATCTTTCAATACCGTAAGATATTGCTAGGGCATGATCAAAAGCTATGAGATTGGATTCGACCAATTCTCTTTTAATCGATACATTTCTACCTATTGCTTCAATAATCACACTGACTTTAGCGTCTAATCTTAACTCCTTGTCCGTTAAAATTAGCTGATAAGTTTTGCGTTTAATATACCCCGTATTATTAATATTTTTTTGTTCTTCGATTAATTTATACTGTATTTCAAACCATCTTGCTTCTTTGGCATCATCACTGGCTTTAATATTAAAATTCGTACTATCAACTAGTGACATATAACAACAACTGATTACTCTATCTCGCGGGTCCCTTAAAACATCACCGTAGGTATAAAGCTGTTCTAAATAAATGTTATCGATATTAGTCTCTTCCTTCAGTTCTCTTTTTGCTGCCGTTTCCAAATCCTCATCCATGTTTACAAAACCTCCGGGAATAGCCCAATAATCTTTAAATGGTTGTTGTTTTCGCTTAATTAGTAACACCTTAAAGACCTTCTTAGGAAGTTTACGATAATTGGGTATTTCCTCATTCATAACCGTATAAACCAACGTGTCTACTGTAACGGACGGTTTTTCATAATTACCCATAATATCCTCCTTATTATCATTATGTTAATATTATTTTATTACTAACATCATCCTTTTGTCAATAAATTCCGCTTAATAAAAAAAAAGAAAAACCTCTTTAGTGAGGTTTTTACCATTTTTCTTTATTTTTATATTTTGTCTGTTTGGCAAATTCTCTTCCTTGGCGAATTTGTTCCGTCCTAATCTTATCATTTATCTTTTCTTCGTTAAAATTAATATCTCTTTTTGATCTTATATAATGTTCATAATGACTTTCATCCAATATTCCGTCCTCTATTGCTTTCCTTACTGCACAACCCGGTTCACTTCCATGCTGACAATCTTTAAAACGACAGTTTCTGGCTAGTTCATCTATATCATCAAAAATGTCTTCGGCTATTTCTTTTTTTACATCCTCAATCGGATCATTATTTATGATCACACAGCCATTAGGCAACAAGACTAACTGATTAGATTGTTTTAGTTCAAATCCGGTTAATTCTTTAATAAGCGATGTTTTTCCTGAGCCTTTTACCCCCAATAAGGCAATCGTTTTCCCGACTTTAAAGTATTTTTGCAGCTCCGATAATCCGACCTTTGTAACTGAGCTGACGGCATAAATGTCAACACCGGGGGCACTCCGTTTTACCTCGTATAATTTAGTACTTAAATCATCGCATAAATCAGCTTTTGTGAGAATGATAACGGGAAAAGCGCCGCTATTCCATGCTATATCTAAGTATTTCTCAATATTCTTAACATTAAACCTGTCCGCTAAAGAACTGACGATAAAGATTGTGTTAACATTAGCTACATCTTTGATTGTTTTATGCGTTAACTTCGATTGCGATGGTATTATCTCATGAATCAAGCCAATGTTGTCTTTTTTTTCTATTTTAACCCAATCACCGACAACCGGTTTAAATCTACTCTTTTCATTAACCTGCAATACCCCGTCCTGAGTAATAACTTTAATAAACTTATCATCTAAGGAAATTACTCTACCTGGCAAAATGGCACTATTTTTATTATCATTGAAGTGTTTTTCAATCAATTGATTGTAACCGTATTGGTCTAAATTCATTTTCTCCTCCGTTAAAATAATTATAATACATCATAATATATTCAACTAATAATTAATTCTAAACTATTTTTATCACTTCTTTTGCCAAATATTGTTTTTATAAAAAAATTATATAAAAAATAAAATTAATAGTCAATAATAAAAACCTAAAGAATAAGCTATCTACTATATAATATCCTCACTTTCCCATTCTATAATCACCGAATCAGTTCCTTGAACATCTTCGGGCACAATATCAATAGCGGAAGTTTTCACCATCGTATCTTCCAAATAAGCTTTTGAACGATAAACAATATCTCTATCCTCATAATTAATATTAAGTATTTTCCCCAGTTTTATAGAGGCTGTATCCGCTATCACGGAAGCATTTTGTCCGGCATTATTTACGGCATCTTTTAACACTTCATTTTTAAATGATTGTTTATCTTTAACCTCAAAATTAATAATATATAATGCTTCGGACTTACTATCCGATAGGATTCTTAATAAATTATTTAAGATATTTTGGTTATAGGCAAACTCTAATTTTAATTCATGAATCGCCTTATATCCCAAAAAAACATTATCGCCATTTTGATACTTATATTCCGTATTAACGGAAAAATTCGTCGTTTTTAAATCATCTCTGGTAAACCCTGCCTTTATAATGTCTTGTATTAAAAAAGCGGTTCTGTTGTTTAAATCATCCATGGCTTTATCATAAACGACGTTTAAGCTTGTAATCGTAAAAGAAAAGACAATTAAATCAGGACTCCTGGAAACTCTTCCATCTCCTCTAACCCTTAAAATTCGCATAATTCCCTCCTATTTTTTTCCTCTTTTATATGGATCGGGCCATTTTATTTCCGCCTTTAACTCCTCGGCAGATAGTAACGGGAAATTTGGATTACGCAATAATTCTCTTCCTATGAATACCAAATCACTTCTGTTATTGCGGACTATTTCCTCAGCCATCTGCGCGTTTGTGATTAATCCACCGCCAATTGTTTTTAAACCGGTATGATGCTTGATTTTTTCAGCATAGGGTATCTGATAACCAGGGTATACATCTACTTTTGCCTCATTTACCACACCGCCGCTACTAACGTCAACGATGTCTATTAAGTCTTTTATTTCATTAATTATGTTAATTAAATCATCAACCTGATTTCCTTCATCCATATATTCCTCAGCGGACACACGCAGCATAATCGGTTTTTCATTTGGCCACACACTCCTTACGGAAGTAATAATCTCCTTTAGGAACCTTGCCCGATTTTTGATTGATCCTCCATACTCATCATTTCGCTTATTGACAAGCGGTGATAAAAATTGATTTATCAGATAACCGTGGGCAGCATGTATTTCTATTATATCAAAACCGGCTTCCAAAGCTCTTCTAGCTCCGTTTTTAAATGATTCGATTATATCAGTAATATCTTTTTTTGTAGCTTCCTTCGGTACTTGATAGCTTTCGCTAAATCGTATATCGCTGCAGGATATGATTTTTTCTTCTTCCACACCGCATTTTCTGCCGGCATGTGCCAATTGTATTCCGATTTTTGCACCGTATTGTTTTATTTCCGAAACCAATCTGCGCAAACCTTCAACATGGGAATCGCTCCAAATGCCTAAATCATAAGCGGTTATTCTCCCGCGCGCTTCAACCGCTGTAGCTTCCAAAATAATTAGACCGACACCACCAAGAGCGCGAGTACAATAATGAATCGTATGAAATAAAGTTGGGAAACCATCGGTGGTCGCCTGGTACATACACATCGGCGGCATCATCAAACGGTTTTTTAATTCCAAATCCTTAATACATATTTTTTCAAATAATTTTACCATTTTAAACCTCCATTAATAATTTTAATCCATTTTTTACTATTAGGCAATTTTAACGTTTTAGAAGAATTTGCGAACACTATTACTTAGTAGGATAAAAGGAGAATTAGGCATGAAAATAGCTTTTTCTAAACCCTTATCAGTTTTATTAATTATGGTAAGTATTATTCATTCGGCTGATTATGTATTAGTCCCCATTCTACCGATTCTTTTAAGTATGGATAAAAATTTAAAACCTTCTCAGATTGGTTTTATAATAGGTGTGGGAGCATTATCTTTTCAAATCGGTTCCATTATCGGCGGAATTATATCCGATAAAATCGGGCGAAAAATGGTATTATTTACCGGTTCGATTATTGAAATTATCTCTTTAATCGGTTATGCATTAAGTAACAGTTATGCCTATTTTATAATATTTGAAATAATGAACGGTATCGGCGGTGGTGTATTTCCACCGACAATAAAAGCTTCCATCGCCGAAACGGCCAACGGTTCAAATACCACAGCATTCTCATTAAGAGGAATGGCAGCTAATTTAGGTGTGGCCGTCGGTGGTCTGATACCATTATTAGTACCGAATTTAACCTTTTCCATTTTCTTTTTTATTTCCGCCTGTCTTTACGGTATATTATTAATCGTCATTATCTTTTTACCTAAAACTAACCCAAGAAGTAAGAAAGACAAAATTTCCGTTAATCAATATAAAGAAATACTTAAAAATAAAGCTTTTCTCCTCTTGAATTTTATCGCGTTACTAGTTTGGGCAGTATATGCACAATTAAGTATACTGTTACCATTAAGAGTTTCGGAGATTTTTAAAAATGTCAAGCTTGTGGGAAGCATTTGGACCATCACAAGTTTTATTGTCGTCCTCCTTCAGACCTATATATCCACTCATTATATCAAAAAACACAGCTATGCTAATTGTCTGATGTTAGGTACCCTATCTATGGGATGCGGATTATTGATAATCGGTTATTCCTATAGCTATCTTATATTATTATTAAGCGCAATAGTCTTTATTATTGGTGAAATGTTAATCGCTCCTTCCATCGATTCGTGCACCACAGAATGTGCCGATGATAAAATTCTGGGGGCTTACTTCAGCATTGCCAACATAATATATGGTATCGGTAGTGCCATCGGCAGTTATTTCAGCGGTAAAATCATCGACATATACGGAATAAAAAATATTACGCCATGGTATATTTTCTTTATAACCACATTAATAATCATCATTATTATTTTCTTCGTCAAAAAATTAACTTATAAAACAAAAAATCCCATGTTATGATATGGGATTTTTCTATTTTATTTATATACTTTCCACAATAATACTCCATCACTGTCCAAATAAGTGTAATATTCCAAGTTAGATTCCTTTTCATATGCGGCTAATGAAATGTAGTCTTCATTAAAATAATTAATTTGCTGGTAGGATTTTGCGGTAATCTCCTCATAAATTCTCTGACCCTGCAAATTTAAGATAACGTAATTCCTATTTACTCCTCCGTCATCAGTCGCAAAAAAGACATTACAATCGGTCATATCATCACCTAAGTGATAATTAATATATATGATATTATTCAAATTTCTAATATCATAATACTTACTTCTGCCATCTACATAGGTTAAAATATGATTTTGATTCACCGTGCCCACATAATCATATTCATTTCCAATCACAATTTTACCCGCAGCATTGATTAATCCTTCCCTGTCATATAACCTGGTCATAGCGTAACCATGATAAAAATCAAAAGCTTCCTCATATTTTATTTCTGATAAAACCTCTCCCTGCTGATTGATAAAATTATAATGATTATCGGCTATTTTAACCCGAGCCAACAAATTATAATCAGTAAACGGATAGGCTTCCAAATACTTAGGACTAATCAACACAGACCCGCTTTTATTCATATAACCCCATAAATTATCCTTTTTAAAAGGGATAAATTCATTATTAAGATAATAAACATCTTTATAGTCTAGATCTAATAAGTAATCAACCATAACCTCATCTAATTGCGGTTCTAGTACGACTTCCCCATCTTCATTGATGATTCCTATTTTATTATTTTGATGAACGAAGGCATAACCATCATAGAAATTATAATTGAAATCTTTCTTATAATCAAAATTCAATGGTATAAAAAGTTCACCGTTTTCTTTAATATATCCGAGCTTTTTGCCGGATACCACATAAGCTAGTGATCCCGTGAACAGACCTATTTCATCATAATCAAGCTCTTTAACGGTGTCAATTTTATTACTTAACGGATTGAACTTACCCAGTACACTAAGTCCCTTTTTCGCAAAGTAATATAAATCCCTGCCCAAATATTTAATCTCATTATATTCTACTGGTAGAATTTTTTCATTTCGCGTATTAATCAAACCATATTTTTTGCCTAGACGAACAATCGCCAAGAAATTTTCATCAAATTCCAAAGCCTCATCATATACTAGAGAAATTACTACCTCGCCTTGAGTATTAATATAACCCCAATATTTTTTATCCAAATCATATTCTAAATAACCTACGGGAAGCAAAACCTCATCCAAACTGTTTTCATTGCTTGCTTTCGCCGTTATATTATTTTTTTCAATCAAATTTATTTCATAATCATGGGTTAAATAATAATTAATTATCAGTATTAAAGTGATCAAAAAAATAATTAGCGCAATAACAACATTTTTCCTTTTCATATGCCTCTCCTAACCTGTTAAATTTTCATAATGTAATCTTTAAATAATTTCATCAGGCTAACTTCAAAGGAATCAGAAGCTCCCCAATCAAAATCATCATAAACACTTCTCCCTCCACCGGTACCCACAGCCTTTACAACGGTATCTCCGGCGAAATTATCCATTATGACAACTAACGATACTCGACTATTCACTCTAATATAATATTTTTCTAAAATAATAATACCTATTTGTTTACCGTTTTCCGCATCCTTATATTCGGCTTCAACCAAATCGGCAAAATCGCTATTCTTAAGCAAATCAAAAGCTTCTTTTACTCCCAAATTAATTTTAAAAATCGTATCTCTCATCATTTTCCTCCCATAATATTATCTTTATTATATTATAAAATGACCGAATAAACTACCTTTATTTAAAAATAACAAGGAATAAAATAATAATCCAGTCTTTTCTTACAAATATCTACATAGTATTAATTGA
>JAWLBU010000021.1:0-41347 GCA_041687555.1 Haloplasmataceae bacterium
ATACAACATAAATTTTCAAAAATATTGACAAAAGAAAAGCCCGAATTCTCGAGCGTTTAATCTATTATTAATATATCGGTATTGTAAAACAACGGAGTTAATGGTGTTGTTTTTTAATGTAGTAAAATATATTTTGCATAAACACTTTTGAAAATAATAAATAATTTACTAAAACTCACTAGAAATAGAGCGCTTTCTGTTGTAGAATATAGTTGAAAGTAATCAAGTACCATTACTTGAGAAATAATATATAATAAACGGAGGAAAAAAATGATTATAGGAATTCCAAAAGAGATTATGCATGGTGAAAACCGCGTTGCAGCAATCCCTGAAACGGTAAAGAAATTTGTGGCTGACGGAGCTACAGTGCTTGTTGAAAACGGTGCCGGTGTAGGTGCGTTTTTTAGTGATGAAGAATATAAAGCAAGCGGAGCAATTTTAGTCAAGGATGTAAAAGAGATTTATGAAAAAGCTGATTTAATTTTAAAAGTTAAAGAACCTCTATTTAATGAAGAAAAGAATCTTCATGAAATAGATATGATGCATAAAGGTCAATATCTTATCACATTTATTCATCCAGCAGCACCGGTAAATCATGAAATGGTTAAAAAAATGGCTAAAAAAGGTGTAATCGGTTTGACATTGGATGGTATTCCTCGTATTTCCAGAGCACAAAATATGGATGCTTTAACATCCATGAGTACATGTGCGGGTTATAAAGGAATGATCATGGCCGCAGACACTTTGGCTAAATTTGTTCCACAAATATTTACCGCAGTGGGTATGATTAAGCCGGCCAATGTATTGGTAGTTGGTACGGGTGTTGCCGGTCTTCAGGCTATTGCTACCGCTAAGAGATTGGGTGCCGTAGTTTATGCCGCCGATATAAGACCAGATGCTCGTGAACAGGCAAAGAGTTTAGGCGCTAAGATTGTGGAAATCGGTGTTCCTGGTGAAGTAGCTGTCGGCCAAGGCGGTTATGCGAAGAGATTACCTGAGGAATGGTTGGTAAAAGAAAGAGAAAACTTACGCGCAACAGTTAAGGATATGGACATTATCTTTTTAAGTGCTTTAGTTCCTGGTAAACTCGCTCCAATAATCATCACAGAAGATATGGTAAAAGAAATGAGACCGGGTTCAGTTATTGTTGATATTTCAATTGACCAAGGTGGTAACTGTGAAATTACTCCTCCTGGTGACATCGAAATAAAACATGGAGTTTCCGTACAAGGAATTAAGAATATTCCTGGTCATCTTCCAACAAGTTCAACCTGGATGTTTGCCAACAATGTATATAACTTAGTAAAATATTTGGTTAAAGACGGTTCAATTGTCCTAGATATGAATGATGAAATTACCTCATCGATTTTAGTAACATATAATGATGAAATAGTACACACAGGTGCTAAAGAAGCAATGGGTCTTATCTAAAAGTCTTAAATATAGCGACAGAAATGTCGCTATCTTACTGTAAATACAAGGAGGATAAAAATGCATCCATTAATAATTATCTTAATTTTCATTGTTTCAACAATTATCGGATATATACTGATTAATAATGTACCTAGTTTACTCCATACTCCCCTTATGTCAGGAATGAATGCCTTAAGCGGTATTACGATTCTCGGAGCATTGACCACAATTGCCATTATCGCAAATAAATATAACCACACCGTTGCCGCAATTTTCGGCGGATTGGCGGTAATAATTGCGATGATAAATGTCGTCGGCGGATTTGTCGTTACTGACAGAATGCTTAAAATGTTTCATAAGAAGGAGAATAATAAATGAATGAGATAACTTATTACATTATATGTGGAATACTGACCTTAGCGATATTAATCGGTATCTTCTTAATGAGTAAAGTAAAATCAGCCGTATTGGGTAACCGGTTAAGTGCCGTCGCCACAGCCGCGGCAATTGTCGTAACCTTAATTTATCATGATATAATCGATGAAAATACCATATTAATCATATCATTAGTTACACTTTTGATAGGCTCACTTATCGGATATTATATTGCCATGAAAGTAAAAATGATTCAGATGCCGGAAATGGTGGCATTACTGAATGGTTTTGGCGGAGCCGCATCGGCTATCGTCGGAGCTTGTACGGTGTTTGCCTATGCAACGACATTTGAACTGATAACGGCAATCCTTGCGGTCATCATCGGAGCATTAACCTTTACCGGAAGCTTAATTGCGGCAGGTAAATTAGCCAAGTTCATTGACGGCAGACCCGTTAAATGGAAGCATCACCAACTAATCACCACCTCAACCATCATTTTAATTTTAGCCACGGTAGTGGTGAGCGTTGTTTTTGAATTACCGCCATTTATAACGATGTTAGCGGCATTAGTTTTAAGCAGTTTCTTTGGCGTGGCTTTCGCTATCAGAGTAGGCGGAGCGGATATGCCGATTACGATATCACTCCTTAATTCATTCAGCGGTGTTGCGGGATCGATTGCCGGCATGGCAATTAATGACATATTACTGGTGGCTGTCGGCGGAATCGTCGGTGCCAGCGGATTGCTTTTGACACAAATTATGTGCAGGGCAATGAACAGAAGTTTATTTGATATTCTATTGGGTAAGACAAGTGTCGGCAGTAAAGAAAAGTCTTCTGTTGCAAAAATAAATGATGTCAAAAATGATACTGATGAAAAAGAAAATGTCAGCTTAAGTGACGTATTAAATAAAGCAAAAAATGTTATTATCGTACCGGGTTACGGTATGGCCTTGGCACAGGCACAGCATTTGGTGAAACAACTGGCTCTTGCCTTGGAACAAAACGGTGCAAATGTCAAGTATGCGATTCATCCCGTTGCCGGAAGAATGCCGGGGCATATGAATGTATTACTCGCCGAAGCCAATGTGGAATATGAACAGTTATATGAATTGGAAAATATCAATGATGATTTTAAGAATGCCGATGTCTGTATCGTCATCGGTGCCAATGATGTCATGAATCCGGCAGCCAGAGAAGCTGAAGGAACACCAATTTACGGTATGCCGATATTAAATGTCGATGAAGCAAAGCATATTATTATCTGTAACTATGATTTAAGACCGGGATATGCGGGAGTAGAAAATCCTTTATATAGTCGTAAAAAAGGCGTCACTTTATTACTTGGTGATGCCAAGGAAACATTGCCTAAGTTGATCCAGGCACTGGAGACTGATGACCATAAAGAGACTAATTTAGACCATATTAAGGTTTTAAACAATGCCAAAAAGGTGATAATCGTACCGGGTTACGGTATGGCTTTGGCACAGGCACAGCATTTGGTTAAGCAATTAGCGGATAAATTAGAGAATAACGGAATTGACGTAAAATATGCGATTCATCCCGTTGCCGGAAGAATGCCGGGACATATGAATGTGTTGCTGGCTGAAGCCAATGTGGAATATGAACAGCTCTATGAATTGGAAAATATCAACGATGATTTTAAAGATACCGACGTCTGTATTGTAATCGGTGCCAATGATGTCATGAATCCGGCTGCCCGTGAAGCCGAAGGAACGCCAATTTATGGGATGCCGATATTAAATGTTGACAAGGCAAAACATGTTATTATCTGTAACTATGATTTAAAACCGGGCTATGCCGGAGTAGAAAATCCTTTATACAGTCGTGAAAAAGGTGTCACTTTATTACTTGGTGATGCTAAAGAGACATTATCACAATTAATTAGTGATATTCGTTAGTATATAAGAGTTGTCCAAATAGACAGCTCTTTTATTTTTTCGATCGGTTTTTATGCCGGTTTTTTTATTAAACAAGTAACTATTTACACAGTTAATTTACTTATTTTTCAATGATATAATCATAAATAGATTATGAATGAGAGATAAACGAAGGTTATCATATCATTGGGATTTGCTTATTATTGCCAGTATTGATTTCTAAAGCTGAATAATGTTATAAATGGCGTTAATAGTGTAAAACAGTAAAAAATAAAGGATAGGATAAAAATAGTATTGAAACCTGGTGAGGTTAAATAATAAATATAGAGTTATAGCACTCTATTATATTAAACATGTAATCGTTATCACCGAGAAATAGGTAAGTAAAGGTGATATAATGATTGTCTAGAATGACTAAAGAGGTGAAATAGATGTTTAGTAGTAAGGAACTATTTATTGATGCTTATATTAATAGATTGGAAGACACATTTGGGATAAGTTATAAAGAAGCTGATAATTATCAAAAATATGTGATATTGGCTACGCTTGTAAAAGAATATGCGCTTAATAACTGGACAAAATCTAAAGAAGTCATCAAAAACAATCATCATAAACAGGTTTATTATTTTTCCATGGAATTTTTAATGGGAAGATTGTTGACTAATAATCTGATAAATTTGGGGATTTATGATGTTGTCAGTGAAGCTATGGAGGATTTGGGATTTAATTTAAACGAAATCGAAAATAAAGAAAGTGATATCGGTCTGGGTAATGGCGGCTTGGGTCGTTTAGCCGCATGTTTTCTTGATTCAATCGCCTCTTTATCATATCCCGGACACGGAGTGTGTATTCGTTACCGGAAGGGCTTTTTTGAACAGAAATTCATTGACGGAAATCAGGTGGAATTACCGGAAAAATGGTTGGAGAATGATTTTGTCTGGGAAACCAAACATGAAAACGAATCTGTATTAGTTCCGTTTTACGGTGTCATAAATACCAAAGAAGCGGATGGTAAATTGGTTTTCCGTCATGATGAAGCCGTATTTGTCGAAGCCATTCCATATGAAGTGCCGATAATCGGTTATCACAATAATGTGGTTAACAGCCTAATATTATGGGATGCCAAACCTTGCGGAGATAATGAGGAAGATTATAAGATAGCGGATAGTTTATATCCTAATGATTCAACCGAGGAAGGAAAAATACTCAGGTTGAAACAACAATACTTTTTTGTTTGTAGCGGTCTTCGAAGAATAGTTAACCAGCATAAGCAGAATTATCAGTCAATGGATAATTTCCATGAAAAGGTAACATTACATATAAATGATACCCATCCTACCCTGTTAATCCCTGAATTAATGAGGATTCTGATTGATGAGGAAGGTTATTCATGGGATAAGGCATGGCATATTACACAAAATACCTGCGCATATACCAACCATACAATATTGGCCGAAGCACTGGAAAAGTGGGATGTAAATTTAATAAAAAGATTACTGCCAAGAATATATTTAATCATTGAGGAATTGGATAAACGATATAATGCTGAATTAATGGAACATTTTGGTGATGATAAAAAGAGAATTAATTCTTTAAGAATTATCAATAACAACCTTGTCCACATGGCTCATATCTGTATATACGGATCATTTAGTGTGAACGGGGTTGCGTTATTGCACACTAAAATATTAAAAGAAGTCGAAATGAAGGATTTTAATGAAATATATCCGCATAAGTTCAACAATAAAACCAACGGGATTACTCACAGACGCTGGTTATTCAGTTGTAATCCTTTGTTAAGTAATTTCTTAAATAAATACATCGGTAAATCCTGGATAACGGATATAAACCAACTGGCAAGGTTGAATGATTTTGTCAGTAATCCGGAGGTAAAAAAGGACTTTTTCCGGGTAAAACAAGGTTGTAAGGAAAAGCTTGCGGATTTTATCGAAAAAAAAGAAGGCATCAGACTCAATGTTGATTCCATATTTGATGTTCATGTCAAAAGACTTCATGAATATAAACGTCAATTGATGAATGCCTTACATATCATGTATTTATACAATAGATTAAGGGAAGATTCAGCTTTTTATCAGAATTTCCATCCGCAAACATTTATTTTTGGTGCTAAGGCAGCCGGCAGTTACTATATGGCAAAAAAAATAATCAAATTAATTAATACCATTGCCGATAAAGTTAATAATGATGAAACGGTTAATGATAAAATTAAAGTCGTATTTGTGGAAAATTACAATGTGAGCTACGCTGAAATCATCATACCTGCGGCTAACGTATCGGAACAAATATCTACCGCCACCAAAGAAGCATCGGGAACGGGAAACATGAAATTCATGATGAATGGTGCCATTACGATTGGAACATTGGATGGAGCCAATGTTGAAATCGTCGATCTGGTCGGTATGGAAAATGCCTTTATTTTTGGACTTAGAGCCGAGGAAGCAAATGAGTATTATAAAAACAAATCGTATAACTCCAGGGAAGTTTATGATAATGACAATATGGTAAAAACAGTGGTGGATATGCTTGTAAACGGCTTCTTTACAAATGTAGGCAAGGATGAGTTTAAACCAATCCACGATGATTTGCTGAATAAAGATTATTTCTTCGTATTAAAGGATTTCAGAGCTTATGTTGAAGCACAAAGAAAAGTAAACGAGCTATATAAAAATCAGGATAAATGGCTGGAAATAGCGCTTAAGAACATCAGCAATTCATCTTATTTCTCAAGTGACAGAACGATTACCGAATATGCCTCGGAAATATGGAATTTAAGAAAAATGTCATTATAATTATTTTTTTCATAGTACTCCTTAAATAGAGTTGATAGGTTTTCCTATCAACTCGCTTTGTTTTAGGATATGGATATATAAAAAAGTGAACAGAATTATGTTGGCAGATGGTTTACTATACGGAAAACAATCATATATCTATATATAAAATGAAAATACTGATTAATTTAAATTAATTAGAGGAAATAACTTTATATTTGACAGAAGATTAGATATAATTAGTATTGAATAGACAAAGGGGAGGATAAATTTGGCAAATATTAAGGATGTGGCGAAAAAGGCTCATGTATCAGTTGCTACTGTATCAAGAGTTATTAATAATAAGGGTTATGTAAATGATGAAACAAGAAAATTAGTTGAAGATGCCATTCAAGCTTTAAATTATATACCAAATGAGTTTGCGAGAACCTTGTTTAAAAAGGTTTCAAAGACAATCGGTGTTATTTTCCCTCATTTGAGCAACTCGTTTTTTCATAATGTACTGGAAGGAATAGAAGAAGTAGCCTTTAACAACGGATATAAAGTAATGTTGTGCAATTCCCACGATAATGAAAAACGGGAGGAAGAGTATCTAAAACAGTTCGTTAAGTATAATATAGACGGATTAATAATTGGTTCTAACAGTAATTTAATACATAAATACAAGGAAATTAACATTCCGATCGTTTCAATCGACCGGATTATTTCTCAGGATATACCATCTGTCACGAGCGATAATATTGGTGGCGGGTATATGGCTGCGAAAAAATTAATAACTGCCGGTTGTGAACATTTAGTGCATTTTCGGGGACCGAGTATCTTGTTAACCGTACAGGAAAGAACCAAGGGATATGATTTGTGCCTAAACGAATATGGTATGTTTTCTTGGGAAGTAGATTTGGCATTTCTTGACCCCGATGTAAATATCATCAGATCATTCTTAGAAAAGCATACGGAAATTGACGGTGTATTTTGCGATTGTGATATCATGGCGGCGATTGTCATATCGGAATTACGCAGATTAGATAAAAAGATACCGGATGATGTACAAATCATCGGCTATGACAATACTCTGTTAGCTTCATATTTATCACCGAAATTATCGACCATTTCTCAGAGAATGTTTGATCTCGGTGCCGAGGCAATGAATTCTTTAAACTGTTTAATAAATGATAAGAATTATTTTGAATATCATAAGCTGATACCCGTGGATTATATCGAAAGAGAAACGACAAAAAAATAAAGGAGAAGTAAGTGCTTCTCCTTATCTATTTGTCCGTCTTTTTCCTTCTTCGGTTACCGCAAAATCTCTTTTTAAAGTTTTGATCTTTTCGACCTTTCTGAATCTTAATGCCGACCAGTCACCATCAATCGCGATTTGTCTAACCGGTTCATAACCTTCATCTGAAAGCATCCCTGTGACCGTATCCCTACTGCAATCAGAATTTTGATATTTTTTTGATGTCTTTTTCGGATAACATAACCAAAATAAGGCATCCTCAGCGGCTGATTTTTCAACCGATTTGGCAATACTCCTTAACTCATCATTCGTCGTACCAAAAACTTGAATAAAATCATAGCTTTCATTAATGGGTTTAGGATGTACTTCGCCTTTAAATTCTTTAATAATTTCATTATAGCTTTCGGGAGCATTGATAATTAAAACAGCCTGTCCCTGATCCTTAAACTGCAGTTTTTTCAACAAATCCGACATATAAACATTCCCTTCAAATAAATAATCGTAGATTAATATTATTATATCACAAGGTTATGATATTAATAGATAATTTACTTTAAGCGAGGATAATTATGAAAAATATAGAAGTTGTCGCCGCCGTATTT
Organism: Haloplasmataceae bacterium; assembly: GCA_041687555.1. Classification (GTDB taxonomy): domain Bacteria; phylum Bacillota_I; class Bacilli_A; order Haloplasmatales; family Haloplasmataceae; genus JAWLBU01. Next base: position 8,318 of record JAWLBU010000021.1, read on the forward strand.
ATTAAAGATGGAAAGGTATTTTGCGCACAAAGAGCCAATAAGGGTCTTCTACCCTTAAAATGGGAATTTCCCGGTGGAAAAATCGAAGAGAATGAAACTAAGGAAGAAGCCTTAATAAGAGAAATTAAAGAGGAATTACATACCGATATAAAAATAGAGCGATATTTAATGACGGTAAAGCACCAATACGAGACATTTTTCTTAACGATGCACGTATATATCTGCAGTATAATTAACGACAAGTTGGTTTTAACCGAGCATGTTGACAGTAAATGGTTACCTAAGTCCGAATTAAATTCGCTGGACTGGGCTGAAGCGGATAAGCCTGTAGTAAAGAAATTATCGGCTTTATTATAATAAACTACATATTTTTAAATTCCACCGGAGTGATACCGGTAAATCTCTTAAACATTCTGGTATAATAACTCTGGTTGCAGAAATTAAATATTAAGGCGATATCGGAAACGGATGTATTTGAATGAATCAGTAAATATTTCGATTCGTCTATTTTTGTTTTATTAATAAATTCAAGCAGTGATATCCCCACCTCATGTTTAAACTTGGTGGAAAGATAGTTTGGTGACAAATAGACATGCTCGGCTATTTCATCAAGTGACATTTGTTTAAAGATGTTACTGTAGATATATTGTATGGCTTTTTCCACCTCATCGGAGTATATCTTTTGTTTATTCTTATCATTGCGTAAATTAATAAAAGTCGATAACATGGAGTACTCAAATTCTTTAAGTGAATCGATATTATTATAGGTTTCAATCCTCTGAATACATGCATCGCTTAACCCGTATGCATCTTCCGGATTTACTCCCGCTTCGATGACTGCTCTGGTAAATATCGTACATGAGGCAATTAATGAGTTTTTTATGGAACGTAGTTCATCATTGGCAAGTATCGCTCTGGGCAGTTTGTTAATTGTCTCAAGTGTTTCCATTGCTCTGGTAAGATTTCCGTGTTTAATATAATCAAGTAATTGTGTTTCCAAATAATAAGACGGATGTAAGAAGGACTTATCATGATAGTATAATTTGATTTTCTGATAATTTTCAATAATATCGTTCTTTTTTTTCATTGTACCAACTCCTATTTTTTATGATAAAAGCGTTTACAACTTAGTAATATTATACAATAAATCGTAAAATATTAATATGAATTTACGGAAATTATTGGTAAAATTAGGGTACTTTATGAGAGGAGAGAGGTTTAAATGAAAAAAATATTCGGTTTGTTTTTGCTTTTTGCTGTTATGTTGTTATTAGCCGCATGTAAAGATGATAAGAAAACTACCACTAAAGTAAGTACGACAACTGCCGCTGGTGTGACCACTACCGCAGGAGATAACAGAACGGTTATTAAATTTGCCGTTCAGGCTGATTCTACCCCTGCGTTAAATAAGATTGTCGAAGAGTTTAACAAGAAGAATCATGGATATAAAGTTGAAACAGTCATTATGACCAATAACTCAGGCGATATGCATGATCAGTTGGTTACTTCATTATCGAGCGGTTCATCAGGGTATGATGTTATTTCCATGGACGTTGTTTGGGCAGGAGAATTTGCCGCAGCCGGTTATTTAGAACCGCTTGACCAATTTATGCAAGCTAACGGTTGGAATATTACGAAATTTAATGCCGGTTCAATGGCAGCCGCTAAGTATGCCGGCAAACATTATGCTCTTCCTTATTTCCCTGATTTAGGTTTCTTATATTATCGTAAGGATATCGTAAACTCAACGGATGCGGCCAAATTAGAATCAGGTGATTATACTTGGAATGATTTACTGACGATGGCTGAAAATGAAACATATTTAGCAGCCACCGGTATTGAATACGGATTTGTTTTCCAGGCTAATCAGTATGAAGGACTGGTATGTAACTTAAATGAGTTCACAAATAACTGGCAAAATATTGAAGACGGATTAGAGATGATGAAGAAATTTACTGATTCTAATTCCGCTCCTGACACTATATTGACATTTGATGAAGGGGCAACACATAATGCTTTCTTACAAGGTAAGGCAGTATTTGCCCGTAACTGGCCTTATATGAACGGTATGGTCGGAGGCGATGATTCTGATATCACAGCTGACCAAGTCGGTTATGCGCCACTTCCTGAAGGAGGTACCGTCGGCGGATGGTTATTGGGTATTAACAAAGCTTCTACTAAACTAGCCGGAGCTAAGGAATTTGTGAAATTCTTAGCAGGTCCTGAAGGACAAAAACTTAACGCAATTCATGGATCTTATCTACCAGGTTTCAATGATTTATTGGAAGATGAGGATGTATTAGAAGCTAATGCTTTATTAACAAGTGATGCATTCAAATTGGCATTACAGAACACTATTTCACGTCCGGTTGTTGCTGAATATTCCGGATTATCGGACATTATCTCCACAAATGCCCATGCTTATTTATCCGGAGGAAAAGAATTATCTAAAGCAGCAGCCGCAATAGAAGGGGCACTTGACGCATTAATTGACAAATCAGAAGATTAGTAGTAAATATTAATTAGGCGTTGGTTAATCTAACGCCTTTTTTATAATAGAGAGGTGAAGTTATGAAGAGCTTAAAATCATTCACAAATTTTCTCGATGCGCATTTGGGTTATTTACTAGTAATTCCCGCTATTTTATTGATTTTGGCATTTTCCGTAATTCCCATTGCCTTATCCCTCCAATATTCGTTTTTTGATTATCAGTTAAATGATCAGCGAAAAAATGATATCTTTTTTAGTGAACACTATAATATCGAATTGGCTAACGAGGATGTTGAGTATATCGAGTTTTATTTGAATACCGAAAAGGATGTCGCCAAAAAGCAATCGACAATAGATAAAATACAATCGGTAATCGATAGGATGAAAGCTAGTTATGAGGATATTCTCAAGCGAGCCGGTGCAAGGAGTGGTGTGGTAAAAATAAATAAGGATTTGTATCGGGATATTTTGAAATTTAATGAGGAAGTACAAAAAGGTGTGGATGAAGTTTATGCCATTGAAGGTGAGGAATTTTTACTTAAGGAGGACACAAAGGCTGTTGCGAAGGATTTTGACAAAACAATAATTAAAAGCAATTTTATTGGTTTTGCCAATTTTATCAGGGCATTTAAAGATGAAAAAATCTATCAGACTTTGTTAATCACCTTAATATTTACGATTACCTCGGTCTTTTTGGAGTTGGTTTTAGGTTTGGTATTGGCGCTTGTAATGAATAAACCCCTGAAAGGCAAGGGCATTATCAGAACCACTTCATTAATTCCCTGGGCAATACCGACATCCGTTGCAGCCCTGATGTGGTTATATATGTACAATGGTGATGCGGGTGTTATTGCGATAATTTTGGCCAAATTACATATTATTGAAAGTCCGGCGGTATTGTTGGGACAGGGAAATATAGCCTTAGTCGCCGTAATTCTGGCCGATGCATGGAAAACGACTCCATATATGGCTTTAATGCTTCTTGCCGGATTGCAGACAATTCCCAATACTTTATATGAATCCTCCGCAATTGACGGTGCAAACAAATTTCAGCAGTTTTGGAAGATTACTTTGCCTTTATTAAAATCATCGATTTTGGTAGCTTTATTGTTTAGAACCCTTGATGCTTTCCGGGTCTTTGACTTAATCTGGATTTTGACCTATGGTGGTCCTGGCGGTAAGACGGAATCCATTTCCATATATAGTTATAAGCTATTGAAATCACAATCAATATTGGGTTATGGTTCCGCGGTAGTTATCATTATGGCAATCATCGTCGGTATCATATCGTTTATTTATATCAAAGTTCTTGGTGCTAAGATCACGAGGGAGGTATAGTGAATGAGGAGACACTATTTCAAAAAAAACGTATTAAGTAAGTATCTTTTTATCATAATCGCACTTTATCTATTCATCATTATCTTCCCGTTTATCTGGGTGTTTATCACCTCGTTTAAGCCGGAAAAAGAAATCTGGGGTGATGAGGCGCTTAAATTAATCTCGGATAACCCTACCATGGAACATTATAAAGGCGTATATGAAGCGAAAATCTTGAATTCCCTGAAAAACAGCTTGATAATCACAGGTATAACGACAGTTTATGTTACTATTGTGGCATCTTTAGCCGCTTATGCGATCGCTAGACTTAAATTTTGGGGGAAAAATCTTTTATTGACATTGGTTCTGGCTACATCAATGTTTCCGCAAATGATTGTGGTCTCACCAATATTTACGACCTTTGAAAAACTCGGTTTATTGAATTCCTATGCAATCTCCCTGCCATATTCGGCTATCACATTACCTGTTTCCATCTTTATTCTGGTAACACATTTTGCGAAAATTCCTCTTTCGCTGGAGGAATCTGCAAGTATTGACGGGGCATCCAAATTCAAGACATTTTATAAAATTATCTTTCCGCTGGCCCTGCCCGGTGTCTTTACGGCAGCCATCATCGTCTTTATTACTGCCTGGAACGAATATTTATTGGCATTAAACTTAAATCCCGATCATGCGTACCATACGGCTCCGGTGGCAATATCCTTTTTACGCGGGCAATTTCAGGTGTTTTGGGGTCAGGTTGCTGCAGCCACGGTGGTTGTTACGATTCCAACCTTAATTATGGTACTGTTGTTCCAAAAACAAATTATCTCCGGACTAACAAGCGGAAGCATAAAAGAATAATATCGGAATAACGATTTTAGAAAGAGAGGCTACAGATATGACATGGAATATTGAAAGTAATAGATTTGATATTAAGAAATTACAGTTAGAAGAAAGCCTGTTCTCATTAGGAAACGGATATTTGGGTATTAGGGGTAATTTAGAAGAACTTGATAAAGAAGTGATGGAAAGTTTTTCGGTTTCATCTGTTCGTGGTACATATATTAATGCTTTTTATGATGATGTTGAGATACCTTATGCTGAAAAAGGTTTTGCCTATCCGCAGACCAGTCAGAAAATGCTTAATTTAACGGATACTCAGACGATTAAAATCTTTTTAGGTGATGAATTGTTCACACCTTTTAAAGGTAAAATAATTGATTACCACAGAACATTATATTTAAAACGGGGTTATGCGGAAAGAGTAATTCATTATAGATCGCCTTTAGGAAAAGAAGTAAAACTAACTTTTAAGCGAATCGTATCTTTTAAATATCAGGAATTGTTTTTCCAGGAAGTAACAATAACACCGATTAATTATTTCGGTCCGGTTAAGATTGTTTCAACAGTGAACGGAGAGATAGAAAACTATGTGGATAAGTCTGATCCGCGTGTGGCTCAGGGACATGCGAAAAGATTACATATAAAGAATCATCATATTGTAGAGGATTACGGTATTATCGAGTCAGTGACGGAACAGTCAAATCTGTCCGTTCTTGCCCTAAGTCAGACCAAAGTAAATGGGGCTTTTTTAGATAGTATCAGATGGGAAAACAAACAGATTGTATCAACATATCATCTGGATTTAATCCATCCGATTACGATTAATAAACGAAGTATCTATTTAGACAGTATCCGTTATGAAGATAATTTGTTGGAAAAAGCCCTGTCTAGATTTAAGGAAATCAAGGATTTACCTTTTGATGATTTAGTTAAATATCAGGAAAGTTATTTAACCGATTATTTTAATAACAGTGATATCCGAATAACCGGTAACAGCGATTTACAGCTCGGAATAAGATTTAATTTATATCATTTAATCCAATCAGTCGGTAGGGACAAATACTCGAACATTGCCGCCAAGGGCTTAAGCGGTGAAGGCTATGAAGGACATTATTTCTGGGATACGGAGATTTTTATCTTCCCGGTTTTTCTCTTAACTAAACCTTCATTAGCAAAAAATCTACTGATGTATCGGTATAATACCTTAGATTATGCAAGATTACGGGCAAAAGAGATGGGTCATAAAAAAGGCGCACTATATCCTTGGCGGACAATAAAAGGAAGTGAATGTTCATCTTTTTTTCCGGCAAGCAGTGCGCAATATCATATCAATGCCGATATCAGTTATAGTATTGTTACTTATTATCTGGCAACGGGTGATTTGGATTTCATTGCTTTATACGGTGCGGAAATCATCTTTGAAACAGCACGTCTATTTATTGATTTGGGGCATTATAATGAGAATGGTTTTAATATATTCAGTGTTACGGGACCCGATGAATATACGGCAATCGTTGATAATAACTTTTACACAAATGTCATGGCAAAATATAATCTGAAATGGGCGGTTAAACTGTATAATCTGTTTAAGGTTGAACATCCTGAAATTCTAAATCAACTAATAGCGAAAATAAACTTAACGGATGATGAGGTCTTGGAATTTCAAAAGGCTGCGGAAAATATGTATTTACCTTACGATGAAAGGCTTAAAATAAATCCTCAGGATGATTCATTTTTGCGTAAACCGTTATGGGATTTTGACAATACTCCTAAAGAGAATTATCCTTTATTGTTAAACTATCATCTATTAACCATTTATCGTCATCAGGTATGCAAACAGGCTGATACCGTTTTAGCCCATTTACTGTTGGAGGATGAAGTTAGTATCGAAACAATTCGTAATTCATATTACTATTATGAAAAAGTGACCACTCATGATTCGTCCCTTTCTAGTTGCATATACAGTATTATGGCGATGAAAATCAACGAAATTGAAAAAGGTTACAATTATTTCATCGAAACGGCAAGATTGGATTTGGATAATACGCATAAGAACACAAAAGATGGCTTGCATATGGCGAATATGGGCGGAACATATCTGACCATCGTTTATGGATTCGCCGGTTTACGGATTAAGGAAAGTGGCTTGTTTATATCACCAAAAATTCCCAAACAGATTGGTAGTTATCAGTTTAAAATAAAATATCGGGGAAGAAACATCCGGATTACGGTAAATCAGAACGAATATCAAATTGAACTCTTAGAAGGAGAAGCTCTATTAATAAATATTTATGACAGACAAATATTATTAACGGACATAATTTGTGATAAATTTTAAAGGTGAAATTCTTCACCTTTACTTTTTTTTCCTTTTTTCAGGGAAAGTGTTGACTAGAGTGGTCAATGAATGTACGATAATATTGACCGGATGGTCAATATTGTAAAGGAGGATAAGCTTGCTCTCGAAGTTTTATAGTATTGATAAAGATAAACAATTAAGGATTATTAATGCCTGTTTGTATGAATTCTCGGAAAACGGTTATGATAAAGCATCAACTAATGAAATTGTAAAAGACGCACAGATTTCCAAAGGTTTATTGTTTCATTATTTTCGCAATAAAAGGGAATTATACTTATTTTTATATGAATATGCTTTAAATCTGTTTACTACGGAATTTTATCAAAATATTGATTTTAGTGAAAAAGACTTAATGAAAAGGATTAGACAGGCAGTAAAAAATAAAATGCTGCTGGCTAAAAAATACCCACTAATTTTTAAATTCCTTGAACAAGCTTATTTTGAGGAATCAAAAGCTGTAAAAGAAGATTTAATAGAAAAGAATAAAGAAATAGAACATGTTGCGTATCGTATATTTGGGGATATTGCCTATAGTAAGTTTAAAGAAGAAATTGATGTTAAGTTGGCACTAAATATCATCATTTGGACAATAAAAGGATACTCCGCTCAATTTTTAAGGGATAATGATCTAGATTTAATGAAAAATAAACATGAAGAAATTCTACAGGATATTGAGAAATATATTGAGATATTTATTAAAATGTTTTATGAGGAGGAATAAAAATGAATGTGATTGAGATTAATCAACTGACAAAGTATTATGGAAAAGCAAGAGGGATTATTGACGTAAGTTTTAATGTGGAAGAAGGGGAAATCTTCGGATTTATCGGTCCAAACGGCGCAGGTAAATCCACCACCATCCGGACACTTTTAGGACTTATTTATCCGACAAGCGGTAGTGCGAAAATTTTTGGTAAGGATTGTGTTCAGTTTGGTCCGGAAATTTTACAGGAAGTAGGTTATTTACCGTCAGAGGTTTTCTATTACGATGGAATGAAGGTTTTGGATTTACTAAAATACTCGGCAAGTTTCTATAAGAAGGATTGTACAAAAAGAATTCATGAACTGGCTGAAATAATGGATTTGGATTTATATAAGAAAATTGATGATTTGTCATTTGGAAATAAGAAGAAGGTTGGTATAGTACAGGGCTTGTTACATGAACCTAAATTAATCATCCTTGATGAACCGACGAGCGGACTGGATCCATTGATGCAGCAAAAGTTCTTTGAGTTAATCGAAGCGGAAAACAAAAAGGGAGCGACTGTTCTTTTATCATCCCATGTGTTAAGTGAAGTTCAAAGAATGTGTAATCGAATTGCCATTATTAAGGAAGGCAGAATCATTAAGATTGAAACAATGGAAAACTTAAAGCATGAAAATTACAAACGTTTTATCGTTGAAGTTTCTTCACCTATAGCTTCTGATTATTTCGTTACTAATGGCGTTAATGATTTGGTGGTCAAGGATCAAATCCACAGTTTCCTGTTTAAAGGTAACTTAAATGAGATAACAAGGAAATTAGCTGATATCAATGTTAAAAACTTATGGGTTGATGAACCTGATTTAGAAGAAATATTTATGCATTATTATACTAAGGAGGAATAAACATGAATATTTTTCGCTACGAGTTAAAGGCTCAAAGTAAGTCAACCCTTATATGGTCCGTGTCATTAATCGCTTTATTGACTATTTTTCTATCGCTTTTTACCGCAATCGTGGAGGATAAGGAAACATTTCTTAAGGCGATGGAGAATTATCCTGAGGAAATGCGCAATGCGATGGGAATGGAAATTATCGAAAATATCGCATCGGAAATGGGATTTTATGCCTTCTCATTAACGTTTACGACTCTTTGCGCAGCTATTCAGGCTATGCATTACGGACTGGCGATAATATCAAAAGAAGTAAGGGAAAGAACGGCTGACTTTCTCATGATAAAACCGATATCAAGAATCAAATTGGTGACGGAAAAGATTTTAGCGGCTTTTGTCATGCTAATTATCACAAATATTTTCATAATCACTTTTGCCTATGTTATGTTAAATCTTGTAAAAGAAGATGATTTTGGCTTTGGTACCTTTATGATGTTATCAAGTACGATATTATTAGTACAATTGATGTTTTACGCGATGGGTATTTTATTATCAGTTGCTTTGCCAAAGGTAAAATCCGTTCTGCCGATCAGTCTCGGAGTTGTTTTCGGTTTTTACGCCATATCTTCCTTTGTCGCAACTGAAGCCGATGATTTTACCCGTTATTTCACACCGTTTAAGTACTTTTATCCGAATTATATCTTTATGGATAAGAAATTTGAATTATCATATTCGCTCATTGCCGCTATTTTTGTGATTATATCAATTGTTTTAAGTTACATCATTTTCAAAAAGAAAGATATCCATGCGGTGTAAGAAGGAGGTAAATGATGAATATCTATTTACGAGAAATCAGAGCTAATCTAAAAGCGATCATCATTTGGTGTACAAGTGTGGCTTTGTTAATTGCGATGGGGATGTCCGAGTTTTCATCGGTAAAAGGAACGACATCAATGAGTGAGATGCTGAATTCATTTCCTGATTCTTTAAAGGCGATCATGGGCGGTGGTGCCTTTAACCCCGATACCGCTTTAGGCTATTTCAGTGTGTTATATTTATACATTGTCTTAATCGTCACCATTCATGCCGCCATGTTGGGTGCCGGTATTATCAGCAAAGAGGAAAGCGATAAGACGGTGGAGTTTTTAATGACTAAGCCCGTATCCCGCTATCGGATAATAACTGCCAAAATGCTGGCGTCGCTTACGAATATTTTAATACTCAATATTGTGACTCTACTTGCATCGTTTGCCCTTTTTGGCACACAGAGCGATGAGCCGATATATGATGATCTCTTTACTCTGATGCTGGGAATGTTTTTGCTTCAGTTATTATTTTTAGCGCTTGGCGCATTTCTTGCGGGATTAAGAAATAACGCTAAATTCGCTATAGGTGTTGCCACCGGGATTTTACTTACGACATTTTTTCTCTCAATTGTGGTTGATATCAATAAGAAAATCAAATTTATTAAATATTTCACACCGTTTAAATATTTTGATGCCAAAACATTATTAATCGATGATGGTTTTAACCCGCTTTTAGTCATAATGACTTTGGCTATTACCGCGGGACTGACCTATCTTACATATCTATTCTACGATAGAAGAGATTTGGGACATTAAAAAAAGACCGGAATGGTCTTTTTTTATTATATAAGCAATCTTTTCAAGCCCGTTTTATCCAAGATGATTATTTTCCGTTGTCCTGATAGTCTGATCCAACCGAATTCCTGAAATTTAGCCAGTTTACGGCTCAAAGTTTCTCTGGTGGTTCCGATGATGGATGCAAAATCGGTCTTGCTGAATGGCAGGATAATCTCATTATTCTTAGCCTGATTTAATTCATCCAATAATGTTTTGGCAATTCTTTGCTCAATATCCAGCACACCGATTTTTTCAATCATTTCTTCTGATTCTTTAATCCGTTTCGCATATACCTCTAGAAATTTAATCGCTATTTCCGGGTTTTGTCTGATGGTCTTTTTTATTTCATCTCCGCTAATAATGCAGATTTCCGTATTTTCCATGGCGTAAGCATTACTGGTCATTTTTTCGTTGCTAAACAGTGATAATTCACCAAGAAATTCCCCCTGATTTAAAATCCGCATAACCTGTTCTTTTCCGTCGGATGATATTTTGACGATTTTCACTTTTCCGCGGTTTACGACCCAAAGGTTTGCGGATGAATCGAAAGTTGTAAAAATTGTTTCACCTTTCTTAAATGTCTTATTAATAGCCCGATTCATGATTGTTTGTTTTTCATCATCGCTTAGCTGTTTAAAAATCGGTACATTATGTATACAGCTTATGTTATGGACACAGTTCATTTTTTTACCTCCCGAAATCGGTTAAGTCTTATCGCATTAAGGATAACCAAGATGACGCTTATTTCATGAATTAACATGCCAAGTGCCATAAACACCTGCCCTAAAATGACGCCTAGTAAGAGAGAGAAGACTACGACCAAAGCGAAGATCAGGTTTTGTGTTAAATTACGTTTGGTAGCCTTGCTTATGGAAAATAAATAGGCGATCTTGGTCAGGTTATCCGACAATAATACCACATCGGCGGTTTCAATCGCGACATCCGTTCCCATCTCTCCCATGGATATTCCCAAATCGGAGATTGCCAGTGACGGAGCATCGTTAATCCCATCGCCAACCATTGCCAGTTTACCTTGTTTTTGTAATTGTTTAATAATGTTCAGTTTATCTTCGGGTAATAACTCGGCGTATACTTCATCGATTTTAAGCTCTTTACCTACGGCTTCTGCGATTTTTTTGTTGTCCCCCGTCAACATGATGATTCTTTTGACACCGGCTCTTTTTAATTTATCGTTTATATCATAGGCCTCGTTCCTGATTATGTCCGAGATGGAGATTATACCATGAACGGAAGAACTGCTTCCGACGATGATTACGGTTTGCCCTTTAAGTTCTTCGGCATTGATGTCATTTAGTATTTCTTGGGTAATCGGTATATTATTTTCGTTAAATAATTTTAAGTTACCCGCAAAATAGTTTTTGTCCCCGATTGTTCCCTTCACACCCTTACCGCTGTATACGGTAAAATTCTCGGCCTTTCTGATGCTGATGTTTTCTTTCTTAGTTTCTTCAATAATGGCTTTGGCTATATGGTGTTCCGAAGCTGTTTCGATACCTGATGCTATTGATAATAAAGTTTGTTTGTCAATATCGTAACTGATGATATTAGCCACTTTCGGTTTACCGATTGTCAAAGTCCCTGTTTTATCAAAGGCGACAATATCAATCAGACCGGCCTTTTCCAAGTGCTCTCCGCCTTTAATCAGAATACCCGTTCTTGCCGCATTACCGATACCTGCCACTATAGAAACGGGAGTTGAAATCACTAAAGCACCGGGACAGGCGATGACAAGCAGTGTCAATGTTAATTCGATGTTTTTTGTGATGAGGTAAACAATAATTGACAATAATATAATGCCGGGAGTGTAGAATCGTGCGAATTTTTCAATGAATTTCTGTGTTTTTGCTTTTGAGTCCTGAGCAACCTCAACCATTTCAATTATCCGGGCAAACGAGGTATCATTGCCGACCTTTTCGGCCTTTAATTCCAGATATCCTGTTTCGATAACCGTACCGCTGAAAACTCTGTCACCTTGCTTTTTATATACAGGTAATGATTCACCGGTGATGGCAGCCTGATTAATCGAGGCTTCCCCTTTAATAATGATTCCGTCCACGGGTATTTTACCTCCGGGTTTTACGATAACGGTTTCTCCTACCGATACTTCATCGGGTGATATTTCCAGCTCAATATTGTCCCGATAAACAATTGCCTTTGCCGGTGTTAAATCCATGAGTGATTTTAAAGCGTTCCGGGTTTTATCCAAGGTTTTGGCTTCCAAAAATGAGCCCAGAATGAATAAAAAAGTAACCGCGGCACCTTCAAAATATTCGCCGATAATTAAAGCTCCGATAACCGCAATACTTACTAATGCCTCAATTCCGATGATTTTAAACAGTAATGCCTGAATGGCATTTTTGAGTATTGAATAGCCGGCTATTACAGTAGCGATTATCAGCAGGGTATTTACATAAATTGCCTCCAGTTTAATCCATTTTAAGATATAGGCTGATATTATTAATGAACCGGATATTAAAACAATGAATCCTTTTCTTCTTCTTGACATGTTATCTAGTCCTTTTTTAATACGGCAAATCCCAAGCGTGTAATCACATATGATAAATCATCCTCAGTAACCGTATTTTCATCAAATTCAATTTTAACCTTACTTGAAGTAAATAACACATTTACGTCTTCCACACCCTTGGTTTTTTTCAAAGCTTTCTCTATTTTATTGACACAGCTAGGACAGGTTAATGTTTCCAATTGAAAGGTCATTTTTTTCATTTTTCATTCCTCCTTTGTTTTACATTCATATTATACGGTTATTATTAAAAATAAAAATTGATGGCAATCACATTTTTGCATTTTTTTAAAAATAAATGTGAAAAATAATGTGATTTAAATCAATTTTTTAATGCCAATATTATTTTATAATATGATGGAGGTGTTAATATGCGTAAATTTATTTTTGTATTATTAGGTTCAATGTCACTGATTTTAGGTATAATAGATCTTTTTTTACCGTTACTTCCGACAACACCCTTATTATTATTATCCGCCTACTGTTATTGTAGGAGATCAAAGACATTATATCATAAATTATTAAATAATAAATATTTAGGTGTATATATCAAAAATGACTATGTAAACAAAGGAATAACCGGGAAAACAAAGCTATTTGTCTTAAGCATGTTATGGATATCAATCTTTATCTCTGTTTATCTGTTTACAGATCTTCCTTTTATCCAAATAATCCTGCTTTTAATCGCCTTTCTGGTCACAATTTTCATATTTAAACAAAAAACAATCAAGGATAGCAGATGAATTTCATTAGTGAATTTCATCTGTTTTTATTGACATATTCTAACAAAAAATGATAAAATTTGTGAATTTTTTCTTTTTTACCTATTTTCTTATAAAAATTTTATTGTATAATTAAATTACTAGAAATATTTGTTAATTCGGGGGAAGTTTATGGAGAGTACCAGAAACAGGCACAAGAACCAAAATTATATCCTTCTCGCAATTACCTTGTTTTTCATTATCTTGGATGCAAGTCTAATCTTTTTTGAATTTGATTTGCAGATTATTATCATTATATCCAATATTGATATCTTATTGCTTTTATTTATCTCTTATAAATATCTGACCAAGGGCTATTTATTAGCGTTATTTTTTAATGTGTTCAACGGTATAAATATGTATATAAATTATCTTATTGAAGATGATTTGATTTATTTTCAGATGTCATTATACCGGATTGTTTCAATATCCTTGTCATCATTAATATACTTACTGGCTAGGAAACAGTATAACTATCTGCAAACCAGTTCATATCTCGATGGACTGACCGAGGTCTTTAATCATCGTTTCTTTCAGGAAAGATTGGATACTGAGTTTTCCAAAGCCAAAAGAACTAATTCATGTTTGGGAATCATGCTGGTTGATATAGATAATTTTACAAAATTTAACAGGATGTATGGACACAGGAAAGGTGATGATGTGCTGGTTGAAACAGCGGAAATTATCTGTCAATCCGTCAGGGAACAGGATATTGTCTGTCGTTACGGAGGTGATGATTTTGCGATTATTCTACCGGACCTAAAACAGGATGAAATACAGGAAATTGCCGAGACAATACATGGGAACTATAAAGAATATGTCGAAAACTATAGGGAAGCAAATGAATTAAGCATATCAGTCAGTTTAGGCTATTCGACTTTTCCGAATATCGCAATAACCAAAGAAGAATTGTTTACGCAGGCGGATACGGCATTGCATCATGCAAAACAACAGGGCAGAAGTAATATCAAGGTATATAAGGATGTCTTTATGGACATTAAAAACATATTGAGTACTACGGAAAGTCAATTGTTTACTTCCTTAAAAACTTTATTGGGTACGATTTCGGCCAAAGATCGGTACACGCTCGGTCATTCTGAACGGGTTATGGATTATGCCGTGGGTATCGGTATGGAACTAGGTTTAAGCGATGAAGAAATTAAAATATTGAAAATAGCGGCGTTATTGCATGATGTCGGTAAAATTGAGATTCCGCAACAGATCTTAAATAAAAAAGAAAAATTAACAAATGAAGAATTTGAACTTATTAAATTACATCCGGTTTATAGTGCGGAAATTATCAAGCCTTTTTCCTCATTGGGAAAATTATATTCCATTGTCTTGCATCATCATGAAAGATATGATGGAAGAGGTTATCCGAAAGGCATAAAAGGAGAGGATATTCCTTTGGAATCAAGAATACTTACCGTAGCTGATTCCTTCGATGCGATGCTTTCCGACAGGCCATATCGTGAATCGCTGTCAATCGAAGCTGCCATATTAGAACTGCAAAACGGTTCGGATACGCAATTTGATAAAAATATCGTGGCTGCTTTCTTGAAAATGTTAAATAAAAATCATTAAGTCTCAGGGGTGAGAAATATGAAAGATTTTTTTAGATATAATAATCCATTTACGAATAAGGAGATATTCCATGATTTATCATTTTTTGAATGTATAATTCCGATTACCATTGTTTATACAATAATAATACTGCTGGCGATATATAAAAATGAAATAAAGGACAATGAAAAGTTAGATAAAATTTTCCGATTGGTAATGGGATTTTTACTATCGGGAATATTAATTCTCCATTATCTTTTACTTTGGGTTTATGATGGCTTTAGTATTGACAGTTTACCGTTTAGCTTTTATGCATTGACTTCAATCATCTGTGCCGTTTTAGCTTTCACTAAGAATAAAAAGATTTATTCTTTGGCACTTTATTTAGGTGTTATCGGCGGTATGATTAACATATTAGCTAATCAGGTCGGTTACTCATATCAATATTTCCGGTACTATCAGTTTATGATCGGTAACGGTTTACTGATTATTATTCCGCTATACTTTTTAATCATCCATGATTATCTTCCTTCTTTAAAACGGATATGGAAGGAACTGGTCGTAATTCAAGGTTCAATATTATTTATTCTTTTGTTTAACTTTATATTTGAGACAAACTTTATGTACTTAACGATCGGGAAGGATTCCGCTTATCCTAAAACAATTATTTCCTATTTGGGAAGCTGGCCGTTTTATCTGATTTGGGTTGAGTTGATAGGCTGTGCCTTGATTATTTTAATCAGCGGAATAACTAACTTTTGTGTGAAGAAATTCGGTCATCGTCGTAATCGGTTCAAACACAGTATCGTGAGCCGTCAGTCGATTTATATCACTAAAAAGAAAAAATAATTATAATCAGTCAACTGTTCATAGAATAGTTGACTTTTTTTAAACCGACTGTAAATGGTTTGATTATTTTATTTTTATCGAATAAAATAATATTGTTAGGAGTGATGATATGATAAATCAAGCGGTTTTAATTGCTTTCGGACTTACCATAATAGCCGGATTATCCACGGGAGTCGGCAGTTTATTCGCCCTTTTTGCGAAACGTACCAACACCAAATTTCTGGCTATTAGTTTAGGGTTTTCTGCCGGAGTAATGATCTATGTCTCGTTTGTCGAAATTTTTATGCAGGCGCAAAATTCGTTGATTATGGATTTAGGAAAGAAATTGGGCTCATGGATTACGGTCATTTCCTTTTTCGGCGGTATGGCTTTTATCGCCATCATCGATAAAGTAATACCCGATGCCGAGAACCCCCATGTATTGTCAAAAGTGGAGGATGTTGAGGATGAAAGCAATAAGGCGAAAAGCAATTTCCGTTTACTTAGGATGGGATTATTTACGGCCTTAGCCATTGGTATTCATAACTTTCCCGAAGGGATTGCAACCTTTTTATCGGCATTAAAGGATCCTACGTTGGCTATCCCGATTACCGTGGCGATTGCTTTACACAATATACCTGAGGGTATATCAATCTTTGTTCCTATTTATTATGCTACGGGAAGTAAATTAAAGTCCTTTTTTTATTCGTTTTTATCCGGGATTTCTGAGCCTGTCGGTGCAATCATCGGTTATCTGATATTATATCCTTTCTTATCCGATACTTTATTTGGCATTCTTTTTGCCGGTGTTGCGGGTATCATGGTTTTCATCTCGCTCGATGAATTGTTGCCATCCGCACGTGAATACGGGGAATTACATTTATCGATTTATGGTTTGGTAGCCGGTCAAATTCTCATGGCCGTAAGTTTATTACTTTTTATTTAAGGAGCCGAAGATGCGATTAATAATTTATACGGGTAAGGGTAAATCAAGTATGGCTGTTTTGAGTGCCGTTAATCTGGCAAAACGGGGATATAAAACTCTCATTATTAATGAGTTCAGTAACGAATTGACTAATTGTCCCGTGTCAATAGAAACCTCTCTTTGGGCATTGGATATTGGCGAGGTAAACAATAACGATTGGAATAAAATAAATGATTGGTTAAGAAAAACCACGAAATGGCAGTCGTTAAACGGCATATCAACCTCTGAAATTCCGATAATTCCCGGAATAAATCAACTGTTATCCCTTTTGGAAGTAAAAAAATACTTATCGGATTTTGACGTGGTAATTTATTCATGTGATTTAGCGGGAGAGGTCGCCAGATTACTGTGTTATCCTGAACTCTTAAAATATTGGTCGGATAAAATTGATAAATCAAATTCTTATATATATAAAATGGTGAGACCATTAACCAAAGTGTTCTCCGGTGGTTTGGAGTTACCTGATTCTTCGGTAATAACGAGTGGTGAAAAACTGATTAAAGAAGTAATCGAATTGCAGAAAATCATCTTAAATCCGGAAGTTACGACATTCAGGTTAGTCTTATATCCCGAAAAAAAAGTTTTGCATAAGTTAAGAAAGAAATTAATGTATTTATTGATGATGGGATTTACCGTTGATTGCGTAATGATTAATAAAGTGTTGCCCGATGAACTGAAACAAAGTTTTTTATCGGACTGGTTAACGGAACAGGAGAATATACTAGACGACATTTATGCCAGTTTCTCCCCTCTTCCGATTTTAAAAATACCTTTATTTGAAATAAAGCTAAACAACCTTGAAAGTTATCAGTTGAAAAGTCATTTATTCCATGATACCGATCTCGCTAAGGTATTATTTAGCGATCGAATTTATTCTGTTAATAAGGATATTAATGGCTATATTTTAATTCATAAATTCCGGCAAATAAGTGATGAGCCGATTAATTTAAACCGGAATGGAAATGAGTTGACAATAGAGATTGGAAATGAAAAGCGTCTGGTTTATTTGCCGAAATTACTGCAAAATAAAACTATCGGTGAAGCATATTTCCAAAATGATGAGTTATTTATTGAATTTACCGATAAACTGCCTTAATGATGAGGCAGTTTATTTTAATATTAAAGAATGCTTGCTAGTTGGTAAAAATCATATTAAAATAAAAGTAGTTATTACATAATTCGACAATATGAAGTTTTAAGAGGTATTTATGATTGAGTTTGGGTCGATATATTATTTTATGTTTATCATCCTTTCGCTGGCTGTTACCATAGCCACAGTTTTCTTTCTTAAAAACAAAAGCAAAAGATATGTGAGTAATTTTATTCTGGTAATACTGTTAAGCGCCTTTATCCTTCATTTTTTAAAATTATTGTTTGAGCCATATTACAGCGGACTGCCGCAAACAATCAGGAAATCGAGTTTTGAAAATATCTGTGCCGTAAGTACCTTAGTATTTCCTTGGTTTTATCTGTCTAATAAAAAAATGTTAATGGATTATATGATCGTAATCGGCATTTTTAGCGGTATAGCAGCCATGGTGATCCCGACGGAAGCCTTGGGAAAGAACGTTATGACATTTGATGTATGGCGTTTTTACTATGCCCATCAAGTGATATTTTTGGCTCCGTTTCTTATGTTGTATTTTAAAGTGTATCAATTTGACTATAAAAGAAGCTTTTTTGTTCCGTTTATGTTTTATACGGTTTTAGCGATAATCTTGACAAATGAAGTTATTTTGATGGCCATCGGTTTTGTGGAGGGAGATTTTAAATCCTTGATTGATCCAAACAACCGCAATTCATCTTTTATCTTCGGTCCGACGGCTTTCTTTGCTGAGGCTAGCTGGATTCTTACTTTATTTGTCCCGGAGATTTTTATGCGAAACCCCATTACGGGTGAGCCGCAGTACTGGCCGATTATCTGGTTAATCATACCCAGTTATATATATATTTCATTATTTGGTTTAATTATCGGTTCAATATTTGATCGCATACGGATAAAAAATGATCTTTGTAAAGTATTTAGGAGGAGAAAGAATGAGGGAATTTATTCGTAAATTTTTTGGTTACTATCAGTATGAAAATGAGGAAGGAGTATTGGGACTGCCGGAGCCGTTTAAGGATGGGCTGGGCAAGGGAGCATTCAGTGACATTCGGCATATTATCATGCTTGTGTTAGTGATAAGCTTATGTGTCATATTATACAGACTGTTTAAAAAATATCCTAAAACCGGTAAGAAAACAGCATTCATTTTAGTTGGTATAATGCTTATTACCCGTGTTGTCAATCAAACGGTCAGGGCCATAATCGGAGCTGAAGATCCGGCATGGAGAGCACTGCCTTTCCATTTATGTACCATGATGTCATTTGTCTTGCCGCTTGTGGTAATATTTAAATGGGATAAATTAAAGACGGCGGTTTATACTCTGTCAATGATGGGCGGTATTGTGACATTATTACTGGGCGAGTACTTTGAAAATCAGTTTCTAACCTTTTCTGCTTTTGAAGGGATTTATGCTCACACTATATTAATTTTGGTACCTATAATGCAAATTGCCACTGATGATTTTCGTTTTGAATTCAAAAAATCATGGACCGTTTTTCTTGGAATCGGTATTCTGCTTTTATGGGCAACGTTAGCTAATTATGTATTCTTTAAAGATTATGACACAAACTATATGTATTTAAGAAAAAACGGCCTACCAGGTAATCTTGGCGGAGATTTCTATTTTCTTATTTACTGCGTCTTATTTTTGATTATGTATTTCTTGATTTTTAGCATACCAACATTTTATCGTAAGAAAAAACTAACCCGTGTTTAAAACAATGTCATCAACTTAAGAAGAACTCTAGCAATAGATGATTAGTTCTGACTTCAAAGCTGTTAGTTGATGTAAGTGAATTTGCGTATCACTCATCCATTTTCAAAATGATGCTAATCGGATGAGAAATAGTCAGAATTGGTGTGCATTTGCCCAAGATATGCCAAGTGCTAAATATCTGAAAGAAGCAGGAATAAATAATATAATTGAAGAAGTGATTCATGATAAAAAAATGCCCGTTAACTCTTGAATATAAAGTCTTGACGGGCATTACTGATTATTTTTATTGTAAAACTTAAAAATAAAAGATATAAATTTCTTTATACCTTTTATTTCACTTATCAAATTTTAAGGTAATTTACACGATCTCTTATGTTGATTTAAGAGACAATTTTTTGTTTAAGGAAAGGATTTATAAGGTTATGGTAATGGTTTTTAACTATTTATTAACAGTATCCGCCGCCACTGAAGCAAGTACAGCCAATGATTGCCAAAAGAATGAACAATACTAGAATAATAAAGAATGTGTTTCCGTATCCGCCGCTATATCCACCTGACATATTAAAATAATCCCCCTTTCTGTAAAGCTATTATATGGTATGAAATGGGGATTTTATTATATAATTGAAAAGCATAAATTAAGAAAAAAAGAAAAAATCAAATTATTATCATATACTTATAAATGATTTATGGTAACTATCTATTCTTTTACATATTCGAGAATATCTCCGGGTTGACAATCCAAAGCTTCACAGATTGCACAAAGTGTTTCAAAGCGAATACCTTTGACCTTTCCGTTTTTTAACTGCGACAGATTCACATTGGATATTCCCACTTTCTTTGCCAAATCATTTAATGATATCTTCCGTAAAGCCATCATCACATCTAATCTTACGACGATCATCTTACCACCTAAATGAAAGAATCATTTTCTGCTTTTATTTCAAAGCCTTTTTTGATGATATGTGATATTCCGATGAAAACAACTGCGATGATGGAAACAATTATTATCGTCCGAAGATCTAAAAATATATATGCCGAACCAAAAAGATCGTTTTCGGCATATGCCTCATTATGCTTTATCATTATGTTCATCGGATAGATAATGTCAAATCCCATTTTTACGATGAACCATACGATTACCGAAACGCCGATATTTCTAAAGGAATTAATGCTTTTAATCGTAAATGGCTGATTTTTATCTTCCAACGCCTTAAAAATATTCTTCAACATTTGAAATATATATATCAGTAGTATTAAGAAAGGAATAGCGCTTAACACATGATACAGATATATTTCCTTAAGATAATCAGGTGCCCAGTTTAAATCAAAAACCAATCCGCTGATTCTTAACATCTGACTATCGTTAGCCATTTGTAAGATATAGTTGGTTAATTTTTCTCCTTCTAATTTTTTAACTTTAATGAAAAAGTCGATAACGGTTAATATTATACTGAAGAGACTTAATATAATAATAATCTGTCCGATTAAAAGTGCGTTTTTGGTTTTATTAAATTCTTTGAAAAACTTTTTTAATTTATCCATATTATTACTCCTTGATATTATTATATTAAGGAAATTTATGAATGTCAATAACTTTTTAATGTAAAACATTAAAAAATATATTTGTTAATTAAAATTAATAATCCCTTACGTTAATAAGGGATTATTTGGATGGCTATTTATTCACTGAGTAATAACATTTTTTCGGTGAAATAATTTTTTCTTCTTTTTTTAAGGCTTTAATCGCTTTATCAACTTCCTTGGCGTCCAGTCCGAGTTTTTCACTGCTTTCACCCGCTTTTAAAGGTGTGCTACTATCGGCTAAGGCTTTTAAAACTAAATCTTTATTGTCCAAAGATATTCCTCCTTTCTTATTATGTATATTATAACTAATTGATTTTACTTTTAAAAGTATTATACAATTTACTTAATTTTACTAAAATTATTGCTTTATTTTACTAAAATTAGTAAAATAAAGTAAATAAGTATTATTGGGTGATTTAATGATTGAAAAAATAATTAACGGTTATGAGAAAGTTTTTGGTGCTTTTAAAGGAAATATCTATTTTGCGCCAGGGAGGATTAATTTAATCGGTGAGCATACCGATTATAACGGTGGTCATGTTTTTCCTTGTGCATTAAGTATGGGAACATATTTGGCTGCTGAAAAAAGAAATGATTCCATCCTGCGCTTTTATTCGGAGAATTTTCCTGAATCAGGTGTGATTGAGGTGTATTTAAAACACTTGATTAATGAAAAAAAGGATGATTGGGCAAATTATCCCAAGGGAATAATTAAATTAATGCAAGAAGGTAATTACGAAATTAATCGGGGTTTAAATTTATATTATTATGGCAATATCCCCAATGGTGCGGGCTTATCGTCATCAGCATCAATTGAAATGGTAACAGGCGTCATGCTTAATGATCTGTTCAATTTACATATTGATATAATTGAGGTAATTAAACTTGCGCAAAGAAGTGAAAATCAGTTTATCGGAGTTAATTGCGGCATCATGGACCAATTTGCGATTGGCATGGGTAAGAAAAACAATGCGATTCTTCTTGATACGAACAAGCTGACATATGAATATGCGTCGCTTTATTTAAAGAATTATTCGCTTATAATCACAAATACCAATAAAAGAAGAGGGTTGGCTGATTCAAAGTATAATGAGCGCCGGAGCGAATGTGATAAAGCTTTAAGTATTTTAAAACAATATGCGGATATATCCGCATTAGGTGATTTGACGATAGATTTATTTAATGAGTTAAGCCGTCATATTGCGGATGATACAATGAGAAAACGGGCTAAACACGCCGTATATGAGAATAACCGGACAATTGAGGCTAAAAAAGCTTTGGATGACGGTAATCTGGACTATTTCGGAAAACTCATGAATGAATCACATATTTCATTGCGTGATGATTATGAAGTAACCGGAAAGGAATTGGATACTTTAGTGTCCTTAGCATGGAAGACGCAGGGTGTTTTGGGTTCACGGATGACCGGAGCAGGCTTTGGCGGCTGCACGATCAGTATTGTGGAAAATGATTATGTGGAAGATTTTCAAAAAAATATTGAAACCGAATATGAAAAATATATCGACTATAAACCGACATTCTATGTCGTGGAAATTGGCGACGGAGCCAGAAAATTATATTAAGGAGCGTTTATATGAAAATATTAGTTTGTGGTGGAGCAGGTTATATAGGCTCACATACTGTTTACGAGTTGATTCATCAAGGATATGAGGTAGTTGTTATTGATAATTTACAAACAGGTCATAAAGAAGCGTTGCATCCGCAGGCAGTATTTTATCAGGGTGATATCCGTGATTTTGACTTTTTAAACAAGGTATTTCAAAAGGAAAAAATCGAGGCTGTTATTCATTTTGCCGCAAATTCACTTGTCGGTGAAAGCATGAAGGACCCGTATAAGTATTATGAAAATAATGTCTACGGAACTTTGGTTTTATTAAGGGCACTATCCGTAAATAATATCAAAAAGGTGGTCTTTTCATCATCGGCTGCCGTTTACGGCGAACCCAAACATGTACCAATCTTGGAAACGGATCCGACTGAACCGACTAATACCTACGGAGAAACGAAATTAGCCATGGAAAAAATGTTTAAGTGGTTTGATACGGCTTTTGATATTAAGTATATTTCATTGCGTTATTTTAACGTTGCCGGTGCTTATGTGACCGGGGAAATAGGCGAAGATCATAATCCGGAAAGTCACTTAATTCCGCTTGTCTTACAGGTCCCACTAAATAAAAGAGAATATATTAGTATTTACGGTGATGATTATGAGACAGTTGACGGAACCTGTATTAGAGATTATATTCATGTCACTGATTTAGCCAATGCTCATATACTTGCCTTAAAAAAATTGCTTTCCGGAGGTCATAGTGATGTCTTCAATCTAGGTAACGGTGAAGGATTCAGTGTTAAGGAAATTATCGATGCCGCACGCTTAGTAACGAATCATCCGATTCCATGCAAAGTAACGGAAAGAAGAGCGGGGGACCCGGCAAGGTTAATAGCTTCCAATAAGAAAGCCATCGAAGTTTTGGGTTGGAAAATAAAATATCAGGATATCAAAGCAATTATTGAAAGCGCCTGGAATTGGCATCGTAATCATCCAAACGGGTTTTAGGATTTAATATGATAAACATTCAGTTAGAAATAAATAAACTTTTAAAGTATGGATTGGATAATCGTTTAATCCAAGCGGAAGACTTTTATCATTCCGCCAACAAAATCATAAGTTTACTTAATTTGTCCGAATTTACGGAAATGAGCATAAATGAGGAAATTAATTTTTATGAAGTATTGGCTGATATTATGCAATATAGTTTTGCTTCGGGAATTATAAAGGCTTCTAGCGATACCTTCGACAGTGCTTTAATGGATTGCTTAACCCCAAGACCATCTGAAATAAATAAGAAATTTTGGTTTTTATATAATGAAAACCCGAAAAAGGCTACGGATTATTTTTATGATTTAAGTAAAAAAACAAATTATATAAGGTGCGACAGGATAAGTAAAAATATATCCTGGAAAACAGCAACGGATTTCGGAAAACTGGATATTACGATTAATTTGTCCAAACCGGAAAAGGATCCTAAGGAAATCGAAGAAGCTAAAAATCAAGCAAACTCGACTTATCCTAGATGTTTATTATGCAGGGAAAATGAGGGTTTCAGCGGATATCCCGGCAGGGCTAACCATCGTCTCATCGGACTCAATCTGCTTAATGAAAAATGGTATTTACAGTACTCGCCATATGTGTATTATAATGAACATTGTGTCGTCCTAAGTCATGAACACGTCCCGATGAAGATTTCCGATGACACTTTCAGATATTTATTGGAATTTGTTTCACTGTTCCCTCATTATTTTATCGGATCTAATGCTGATTTGCCGATTGTCGGAGGATCAATTCTTGCTCATGAACATTTTCAGGGTGGTCGTTATGAATTTGCGATGATGAGGCAGCCTTTAAGAGAAATATTTACCGTCAAGGGTTATGAGGATGTCGAATGCGGAATTCTTAACTGGCCGATGTCGGTCATAAGACTTAAGGCTAAGGATAAAGAAAAACTCATCAGCTTAGGCAGTCATATTTTAAGAACCTGGAGAAGATATGCCGATGAATCAAGTGAATTAATACCTTTTACAGGAAACATTCCGCATAATACCATTACGCCAATTGCGCGGATGTCTAATAATCTATATGAGCTTTATCTTGTTCTTCGTAACAACAGGACCACGGAGATTCATCCGCTTGGAATCTTTCATCCCCACAAGGAACATCATCATTTAAAAAAAGAGAATATCGGCTTAATTGAAGTGATGGGTCTTGCCGTTTTGCCGCCGAGATTAATTAAGGAAATACCTGTTATCAGGAAGGCCTTGCTGGAAAACACAGATTTAAATGTTGCTTCGGATATGGGTATACATCAAAAATGGCTAGAAGAGATTAAGAATAAATATCATGAATTTCGTGATGATACGATTGATGAAATCATAAAAACCGAAATCGGCTTAAAGTTTAAGGAAATTTTAATCCAGTGCGGTGTTTTTAAAAATCTTGATTCTTTTAGAAGATTCATAAATATCTTACAGAAGGGAGTGGATTGATGGCTACAATAAAAGAAATCGCCAAGAAAACAGGCGTATCAATTGCGACCGTTTCCCGCGTATTAAATCAGGATAAAAGCTTTACGGTTTTAGAATCGACCAGGATGGAAATCATAAAGGCCGCGGAAAGTTTGAATTATCAGGTAAAAAATAAAAAAGAAACGGTAAGTAACCGTTCGTATAAAATCGGTTTATTATATTGGTACACGACCACTGAGGAACTGAACGATCCAAATTATTTCGCAATTAGGATGCATATTGAAAATGAGTGCATCGATAAATCAATGGAAATTGAACATATCTATTTGAATACCGAAGATGTGTCGTTTTTGGAAAAGCGAAATCTTGAGGGAATTATTGCTTTGGGAAAATACAGCCAGAAAATGATTGATAAGCTGTATAAGATAAATAATAATTTCGTGCTCGTTGATTGTTTCAGCAAGCATTATAATGTTGATGTCGTTACACCTGATTTGGAAAATGCGACTGTCGGGATTATTGATTTTTACATGCAAAACGGTATTTCCGATATTGGTTTTATCGGCGGCATTGAGACTACTTTTGACGGTGAGGATTTAGCCGATGCTCGCTTATCTTCTTATCGTAAGGAAATGACCAAGAGGAATTTATATGACGAGAGACATGTTAAATTAGGCAAATTCACCTCCGATTCCGGTTATGAGATTGCAACCGACCTGATAAAAAACAAGGAATTACAAAAGGCTTATATAATTGCTTCCGATGCGATGGCTTTGGGCTGCTTAAAAGCTTTTAACGAAAATAATGTCAAAGTACCCCAGGATGTTTCCGTATTTAGTTATGAAAATACGTCATTTTCCCGGTATACCATTCCTTCACTGTCTTCGGTTGAAATGAATACCAAATTAATGGGGGAAACGGCCGTAGCTTTATTAAAGGAAAGATTAACGGGGAGACTAATCGGTAAGAAGGTTATTATACCGACGAAGCTAGTTATTCGCGGTAGTGTGAGGCAAAATGTAAAAAGCGCTGTTTAGCGCTTTTTTTAAAAGTGGGATAATTTATTGACTAACGGATATTAACATGTTATATTAAATATGTAACGAAAGCGTTTTAGGAGGTAGAATATGCGGAAAATAACCCTTTTATTGATTTTGATAATGATGACTTTACTGTATGCATGTAATAATAAAACAAAAACGACCACAAGTAGAATTATTACCGGGACGGCTTCCACTACTACGACGACAGAAGCTTTATCGGATGAGGAGATAAACATTAAAGTTAATGAATATATAAATACGATGACGATTGAACAAAAGGTCGGGCAGATGATGATGCCTGAGAAAAATTCGGTATCAGGTTCGGATATCCGCAATTATAATATCGGAACGATTTTATCGGGTGCCGGACAGGGTGCTAATCTTGTCAATAAACCTTATTTAGTGTGGGCGGATAATTACAACCTTGTGCAAAAAGAAGCGCTCGCATCAAGTACAAAAATACCGTTATTATATGGTATTGATGCTGTTCATGGTCATAATGCCGTAAAGGGTGCCACGATTTTTCCCCATAACATCGGACTGGGTGCCGCAAATGATCCGGAATTAATGAAAAGAATCGGAGAAGTGACCGCGGAGGAAATGGCAAGAACGGGAATTAATTGGACCTTCAGTCCGACTGTAGCCGTCGTGCAAAACATCCAATGGGGCAGAACTTTTGAAAGTTTCGGAGAGCATCCTGATTTGCAGAGAAGTTTGGTAAAGAATTATGTCGAAGGATTACAATCACATAACAGGATAGCGACCGCCAAACATTTTTTAGGTGACGGGGGTACGGATTTACGGGATTTGACCAAAGGACCATGGTCGATAGACCAAGGTAATGTAAGCATTCCCTATGATGAATTGGTCAGAATTCATTTACCGGGATATATAGAGGCAATTGAAGCGGGCGTCAGTTCGATAATGGTATCGTACAGCAGTTTTCAGGGTATAAAAATGCATCAGAATAAAGAATTGATTACCGGACTTCTTAAGGAGGAATTGGGTTTTCAGGGCATTGTCGTAAGTGATTATGACGGTATTAAACAGATTCCGAATCCCAATTATTATAATAAGATCGTTTTGGCGGTTAATGCCGGAATCGACGTATTAATGGAACCGCATACCTGGAAAGAAGCTTACAACAATCTTGTATCAGCCGTTAAAAACGGTGATGTTTCAATTGACAGAATTAATGATGCCGTCAGAAGAATCTTAACGGTAAAGTATAAACATCAGGTTTTTGCCAGTCCGCTTGTTGTGAAAACGGCGGGACCAATAAGTACTGAGGCTCATCAAGAGGTGGCAAGGGAAGCGGTAAGAAAATCACTGGTGTTATTAAAAAATGAAAATAAAATCCTGCCGCTAAGTAAAAGCAGTGATATTCTGTTAATGGGACCCGGTGCTTCCGATATCTTTTTACAGGTCGGTGGCTGGACAGTAAGATGGCAGGGTCCGGAAAATAATGATATTGTCGAAGGTATCACAATACTCGAAGGATTTCAAAATGCGGTAATGCAAAATGGCGGTAATGTTTACACGGATATTAAAGATGCAAACAAAGCCGATGTCGCGGTTGTCGTCCTTTCTGAAAGACCATATGCCGAAGGACACGGTGATAACGGCAATTTAGATTTGGGCAGTCATACCTCACATGTAGATAATTTAAAGGTTTTAAGTGAAGCATACGCCACTAATTTACCGATTGTCGTCATAATGTTATCGGGTAGACCATTAATAGTTACCGATGAAATAAACAAATGGGATGGATTTGTCGCGGCATGGCTGCCGGGTTCTACCGGCGGGGCGGGAATAGCCGACGTGATTTTCGGTGATTATGACTTTACCGGAAAATTGCCGGTGACATGGCCGAAGGATAACACACAACTTGCCGATTCGGTCGTGCAGGAAAATTATAATCCTCTTGATTATTTGTACCCATATGGTTATGGATTATGCTACAATGATTAAGTAAGGAGGAAATATCATGGTTAAATACGGAATAGTTGGAATTGGAGCGATGGGTAGTACCCATGCCAAAAATATAAATGACGGTAAAATAAATGATGCGAAATTAGTTGCCGTCTGTGATATTAATGAAGAAAGAATTAAATGGGCGGAAGCAAATTTAGACAGTGGTGTAAAAAAATATACCGATTATGATGAAATGCTTCGTGACAAAGAAATCGATGCCATTATCATCGCAACACCGCATTATGATCATCCGCCTATGGCAATTAAGTCATTAAACACGGGACATCATACCTTAATTGAAAAACCGGCCGGTGTATATACGAAAGCGGTAAAGGAAATGAATGAGGTAGCCAACAATAATTCCCATTTGGTATTTGGAATCATGCTGAATCAAAGAACAAATCCGATATATCAAAAAGCCCGTGAAATAGTAAAATCCGGTGAATTAGGGGAAATTAAGCGTACAAATTGGATTATTACCGATTGGTA
Source organism: Haloplasmataceae bacterium (assembly GCA_041687555.1). GTDB lineage: Bacteria > Bacillota_I > Bacilli_A > Haloplasmatales > Haloplasmataceae > JAWLBU01. The sequence continues at coordinate 37,210 of JAWLBU010000021.1, forward strand.
CCGTCCGCAGGCTTACTATAATCAGGGGGGCTGGCGCGCCACATGGAAGGGTGAAGGCGGCGGAGTACTATCTAATCAAGATCCGCATCAGTTGGATCTTTGGCAATGGATATGCGGCATGCCTAAGAAAATGACGGCTTTTTGCTATTACGGAAGAGGTCGGAATATCGAGGTTGAAAATGATGTGACCGCAGTCTGTGAATATCAAAACGGTGCCACAGGTGTGTTTGTGACATCCACTCATGATTATCCGGGGACTAACCGTTTTGAGATTGCCGGTGATAACGGTCAATTAATCATTGAAAAAGGGAAACTAATTTTTAATAAAAATAAAATGGCTGAAAGCAAATTCAATGCGATGAATAAAGAGCCATGGGCAAATCCCGGCTTTGAGCACATTGAATATAATGATGTCGTCCTCTGGGGAGATCAGCATAATACGATTTTAAGGAATTTCACCGATGCGATTATTAACGGGACGGATTTACTGGCTCCGGGAACTGACGGCATATACGGCTTAACTATTGCCAACGCCATGTTATTATCTTCATTTATTAATAAAACAATTGAACTGGATAATTTTGATGATGATTTATATTATAATGAATTGCTAAAAAGGATTAATAAAACAAAATAGGTGGATTATGAATAAATTAAATATAGGAGTGATCGGTTGCGGAATTATCTCACAGATCCATTTAGACGCTATCAGAAAAAATCCCCATGCCGATTTGGCAATGGTAGTTGATATTGATGAATCCAGGGCAAAAAATAAAGCTACCCTGTATAATTGTGATTATTCCACGGATATAAATGTGTTGTTAAATAAAAATATCGATGTTGTTCATGTGCTTACACCGCATTATACGCATTTTTCAATCGCAAGAAAAGTATTGGAAAGTTCAAAACATTGTTTATTGGAGAAACCCATGACAATAACAACCAAGGATGCTAAGGCGTTAATCGATATTATGAGAAGTAAAGATGATATAAAACTGGGTATTGTATTCCAAAATCGTTTTAATAATACCTCGCAGTTTATCAAAAAAATAATTGATGACAAAACCTATGGTAAGCTTTTGGGGATAAAAGCCAGTGTGACCTGGTTGAGAGATAAAAATTATTACAGCCAGGACAGTTGGCGCGGCAAATGGGAAACGGAAGGCGGCGGGGTACTGATTAATCAAGCCATTCATACTTTGGATTTAATTCAATGGTTTGGCGGAGCTGTTGATTCCATCAGCGGTTCCTATGGTACCTATGTTTTGTATAATGATATTGAAGTCGAGGATACTGCCGTGATGTTTTTAAACTTTAAGAATAATATTCGGGGTATATTATTTGCGACCAACAATAATACCGTTAATTCACCCGTTGAAATGGAGTTAGTATTTGAAAAGACGATTCTTTATTTAAATGAAGGTAAGGTTTATTTAAAGCGGGATGATGAAGTAAAAGTTCTTTGTGAAGATAAATTGGCATCGGGTGAGAAAGCATATTGGGGATTAAGTCATGAAATACTGATTAATAATTTTTATGATAGTATACTCTATAATCAAAGTAATTATATAGATGCCAAAAGTGGGGCTCAAACTATTGAAATATTGGAAAAATTCTATCGATATGCCAATAAGATAAAAAATATCAAAATAGAGAACACAAGGGAGTGGTAGGATGAAATTAGCACTACAAATGTATACGTTACGCGAATATATGAAAAGTAGCGAGCAAATTACGGAAACCTTCAATAAAATTAAGGAAATAGGCTATGATGCCGTTCAAGTGTCGGGTATCGGTCAATTTACGAGAGAAAAGGCGGAACAAATCAAAAATGAGTGTGAGAGACTGGATATTAATATTTGCGCTACTCATACGGGACTGACAAATTTATTGACTGAATTTGCTTGGATTGTTGAATATCATAAGCTATGGAATTGTCAGTATGTTGGTGTGGGCATGATGCCCCATGAATATGCCGCAAATAAGGACAGACTGATTGAATTTGCCGGTATCATGAATACATTGGGGGAAAGGCTCGCTAAGGAAGGTCTGAAACTGGTTTATCACAATCATGCTTTTGAGTTTCGCAAATATGACGGTAAATTAGGCATGGAGATATTAAAGGATTATTTTAATGAATACGTACAATTTGAAATAGATACTTATTGGGTTCAAAAGGGCGGATGCAACCCTGTGGAATGGATTAATAATGTAGCCGGAAAAATGGATGTCGTTCATTTTAAAGACATGGGATTAATTAATTGGGATGAACAAATCATGGAGGTCGTAGGTAAGGGAAATTTAAACTGGAAAGAAATTATTAACGCCTGTAAGAATAATAAAGTATTATGGGCTTGTGTGGAACAGGATGATTGTCAGGGACGTGACCCGTTTATGTGTGCTAAGGAAAGCTTATTCTATTTGAAAGGATTTGGACTATGAAAAAACTACTTGTTATTATGATATTATTTTTCGGTTTAGTTCTGACCGCATGTGATCTTACTAAGACTAAGACGACGACAACGAAACAATCGACTACTACCACTAGTACAACCGGTATTACCACAACAACGGAACAAGGTCCGATCGTAGATGAATGTGGTAAAGCGGAAGCCAAGGACAATTGGGTTCCTGTATGGTGTGATGAATTTGATTATGAAGGATTACCTCATCCGTCAAAATGGACATTGGAGAACAAAGGTGACGGTTTCGGTAATAACGAACTGCAATTTTATACAAGAAGACTGGATAATGCAAAGGTCGAAAACGGAGAATTGACCATAACCGTTAAAAAGGAAAATTACAGTAACAGAAATTATACATCCGCGAAACTGATGTCCAGGGGAAAAGGTGACTTTCTATACGGAAAGATGGAAATAAGAGCTAAACTCCCTATGGGAAAGGGAACATGGCCGGCGATATGGATGATGCCTACCGACAGTGTTTACGGAGGTTGGCCAAACAGCGGGGAAATTGATATCATGGAGCATGTGGGTTATGACCAAAACAGGATTCATGGTACCGTTCATACGGGTAATTATAATCATAATAAAGGTACGCAAAAAGGTAACAGCACAAAAGCACAGGATGTGTATAACACCTATCATGTCTATGCGATTGAATGGGATGCCAAGAGTATTAAATGGTTTGTTGACGGAGTCAAATACCATGAGTTTAAAAATGATGAGGCTACAAATCCTGATAACAGCAGCGGTAACTGGCCGTTTGATCAGAAATTTTACTTGATATTAAATGTCGCCTTTGGCGGAAACTGGGGTGGTGCACAAGGAATTGATCCTAATTTTTCCTCTTCACGAATGATTGTTGATTATGTAAGAGTATATCAAAAGGATTATGCTTCGCTTGACAAGGAAAACCCGGGTGATGTGGAAGGATTTAATGTTATTAACAACATACCTACAAGTACAAAGATCGCATGGAATGAAGCCAGTGATGATGCCGGTATTAGTCATTATGAAGTATATCTTAATGATGAATATATCAATAAAACAGCGGCAACAAGTTTTACGTTTACGGATTTAACCGAAAATACTGAATATGAATTAAAGGTTATCGCGGTAGATTATACCGGTAAGAAGTCTGGTGATTCAGCTTATTCATTTACAACCGGCACATATCCGTCAGTTTTAAGCCGAATAAAAGCAGCTTCTTATATTGATATGCAGGGAATTCAGCTTGAAGCAACAAGGGACTCCGACGGGGGACAAAATGTCGGTTATATTGATCCAAACGATTACCTGATTTATAAACTTAATGTACCGGAAGATGGTACTTACAAGGTTAAGTTTAGGATAGCATCGACGAAAAGCGGTAATAAACTGGAATTAATAAACGCTACGGATGAACAGGAAGTATTGCTTACGGAAGTAACCTTTGGCAATACAAACGGCTGGCAAAACTGGCAGACGGTGGAAGGCAGTGGTTCCTTTAACCTGACAACGGGTAATATTATTATAAAAGTTAAAGCAAGTACCGATGGCTTTAATATCAACTGGTTTGAATTTATCAAGGAATAATTAAAAGTTCTTTGTCAAATGGTGTTGGTAAATAAATTTCCAATATCCTGACTTAATAGGTTTAAGCAGAAATGCTTAGACCTTTTTGCTTATTAATTAAT
>JAWLBU010000022.1:0-40601 GCA_041687555.1 Haloplasmataceae bacterium
TTTTTTTCTTAATATGATATATTAATAATAGAACTTTAAATTTCAGACAATATTAATATATTCTTATAATAGGAAAATATTACCGGAATTAAGTAAAAAATTTTTAGAAATATTAAAACATATGAAATTAAATATTTAAGGAGCTTAAAATGAATATATTGGTAGTAAATGATGACGGATATCAGGCTGAAGGAATAGAAATACTCGCCAAGGCTTATGAAAAGTATGGAAATATTTATGTTGTGGCACCACATAATCACCATAGCGGAGCCTCGGCATCGATTACCGTGAGAAAAGGATTAGTTATCCATCAACATGGGATAAATCGATGGAGTGTGGAAGGGACTCCGGCTGACTGTGTCAAGTATGCTTTATATGGATTAAAACTGGATGTTGATTTGGTGGTATCGGGTGTGAATAATGGTTTTAATATCGGTGTTGATACCATTTATTCCGGTACCGTGGGTGCGGCAATGGAAGCATTAATGCATTCGAAAAAGGCAATCGCCTTTTCCACGGAATTTGAGAATTTCACCGTTGTTAAAAAGGAAATAGCTACCGTGATTGAATTTATATTTAAAAATGAATTATTGTCATGTGATTATCTGTTAAATGTCAATTTTCCGAAAAAGGAATTTGCGCAGTCTAAAGGAATAATCATAACTGATCTCGAAATACAGAAATATGAATTGGTATTTTCGGAAAATGACAATATGATGTATGCGGACCGTAATTTTGCTCCGAACACAAATATCGATAAACGTACCGATGTCTGGGCGATGAAAAACGGTTATACATCCATTACGCCTTTAAAACTGGGCAATGGGGATTCCCAAATTGTCAAGTTTTTAAATGAAAAAATAAATAAGTAAATATAAATTTAAGGAGGAGATGTATGAATGTCAGATTATGGAGTGAAGAACTTAAACATTTAAGAGAAATAATCTTAAAGCCGGATAAAATTGAGGAGAGTAAAAAACTAGCCTTAAAATTACATGCCATGGTTCATTCTTCCGAGATGTCGGGAATTAATGAGAAAACCTTTGAGGATGAAATATGGGATGGAATTGATGATGCTTCCTTCAGACTTTCAACAAACGAAAAGGGGAGGACAGTAGCCTACGGCATTTGGCATTCGACAAGGATTGAGGATATAACTATGAATATCTTAGTCGCAAATGATACCCAGGTATTGGTCGCGGGTAGTTGGCAGAAAAAAATCAATTCATCAATATCCGATACCGGCAATCAATTAAGTAAGGAAGAAATAAGAAATTTTAGCAAGGATATAAACATGGATGAATTAAGGAAATATCGCATTGCGGTGGGAAGAAAGACGGAAGATATTATCAAAAACTTAACCGCAGATTCCATGAAACGGAAATTCACGAAAGATCAGCTTCAACGAATTATTGATGAAGGTGCCGTAAATACTGACGAAAAAGCTGTTTGGCTTATAGACTTTTGGGGAAGAAAAAATGTTGCCGGAATAATCCTAATGCCTTGTACACGACATTTATTAGTGCATATTAATGAATCTCTAAAAGCAAAAAATGCGAAAATAAAGAAAAATCGATAAATAATGAAAAGCACAAGTAAAACAACTTGTGCTTTTTTTAAGCAATTTACTGTTTAATCGTTTTTCGATAATAATGATCATAGATAAAGTCCGTCGGATGATAACTGTTTTGAATTAAGGATGAAATTCTTTCTCTAGCTATTGGTATAGCTTTTGTGATTATGGAATCTACCTTAAAGTTAGTGAAGAAATGTTCATCGGCAAGATGTAGAATTTCACTTATAATTGATTTTGTTTCATACATACTTTGTAAATCAATTCGTAGTACACCCACATGATTATAGATATCCTCGGCAATACGGTGAAACATTTCAACTGTCCCGATTTTTTCGTTTGTTTCATTTACGATAATCGTCCATCTTACAAAGTATTTATGTTTATAAGAAAAATCCCAAAAGTTGATGGCTTCTTTCATTCTTTCAATGGTGGTGTAGTAAAAATTATCGCCATGACAGTTATCCGAATTAAATAATTGAACTGCTTTTTTATCAGAATAACATTTTAAAAGCTCCTCTGCATCATCGATATTTGTTTGTCTTAAAGTTATCAACTCGGTTTTATATGTAGGACATGAACTGTAAATATCATTCATTACTAATCTCCTTATGTTTTTGTTATTACTATTATAGCAAACAAATGTTTGCTTGTAAAGATAAAAAAATCACGGATTTTTGATCCGTGGTTTTATCTTTTTTCAATAACCCGTCTTAAGAATTCTTTCGTTCGCTCATGCTGCGGATTATTAAATATTAATTCTGGCTCCCCGATTTCGAGTATTTGTCCCTGATCCATGAACACAACGGTATCAGCCACTTCCATCGCAAAGTTCATTTCATGGGTTACAACAACCATGGTCATACCGGAATTTGCCAAATCACGCATGACATTCAGCACATCACCGATCATTTCCGGGTCTAGCGCACTTGTCGGTTCATCGAATAGCATGATATCCGGATTCATAGCCAGTGCTCTGGATATGGCGACGCGTTGTTTCTGTCCGCCGGATAGACTATTGACATTATTATAAATAAAGTCTTGCATTCCGACCTTTTCTAATAGGGAAACGGCTATATCTATGGCTTCTTTTCTCTCTCTCTTTAACACCAATGTTTGCCCCAAAATGCAGTTATCCAATACTGTCATATTGTTGAACAAATTAAAATTTTGAAACACCATTCCCATTTTCGTTCTCAGACTATCGACATTTGTTTCCTTTGACATTAAGTCCTTACCCTCGAAAATAATGTGACCGCTGTTTGGCTCTTCTAGTAAGTTTAAACAACGAAGCAACGTGGATTTACCGCTGCCCGACGGACCGATAATACAGACAACCTGACCCTTATAGATATCCAAATTAATATTTTTCAGGATTTCATTTTTATCGAAACTTTTATGTAGACCGATGATTTCTAAGATTTTTTCCATCATATCCCTCCTTTAAAATAGCTTTGACTGGTCGGATAGGATGGTTTTTCTTTTGGTTTTGCATAAGCCTTTGCGCTTATCTTTTTGCTTATCCAATATAACAGTCTTGTCGTGGCCAATGTTAATACCAGGTAAATGACGGCGGCAATCATGAATCCTTCGGTCTGACGGTAATATACTGAATTGACTTTCTTGGTCATATAGAATAATTCGGTGACGGCAATCACGCTTAAGACAGAGGTATCCTTGATATTAATGACAAATTCGTTGCCTATTGCGGGTATGCTGTTGCGTAATGCCTGCGGGATGATGATTTGAAGCATGGCCTGCCGTCTGGTCATTCCCAAACTTCTTGCGGCTTCCATTTGTCCCTTGTCAATTGCCTCAATGCTTCCTCTTAATACTTCGATGATGTAAGCTGAGGTGTTGATGGATACAATCAGGATCCCGGTGACGATAATGCCTGGTATGTTTATTAAATCAAAGATGTTAATCGTCAGGTCAATACCTATTCCCATGAGTCCGTAGTAGAAGATCATCGCCTGCACCATCATCGGTGTGCCTCGCAGTATTTCCACATAAGCACTTGATAAATAAACACCGATCCGCTTTATTAAGGCGGTTGTCGCCGTATCCCTCGATGTTGTTTTTTGAATCTTAATCGGCGTTATTATAACAGCCAGAGCTAAGCCAAAGAGGGTACCTATTAATGAAATCAGGATTGTATATTTAATACCTTCTAAAAACAAAGGTAAATATTCATTAATAAGAAACCATATTCCTTCGAAAAAAACCTCCGGCATGGTTTTAACTTTTGCTAATATGTTCATGTTTTTTTAACTCCCTAAATGATGTCAAGTAAGGTCAATTCCTTACTTGACATAGAATATTTTTATTCTGCGCTGGATAGTGAAATAAATTCGGCCATCCATTCTTCTCTTTGAGTAGTTGTGATATCTTTGAGAGCATTGTTTAATTTTTCCAACAGATCCTTATCCGCTTTTCTTAATCCGATTGCCGTGGTTATATCAGATTCATCAACTGTAAAGCCTTCCTCTGTCAATCGGGCAATAGCCAAATCAGGGTTGTTGTTTACGACCTGAATTGCTACAGGCATTTCGGCAATGAAACCATCAATGACATTATTGTTTAAAGCAGTCACAAGCGTAGGATATGAATCAAGCGGTGTGGAAGCCACTGCTCCCGTTAATTGTGGGATTAAATCCACCTGTAGGGTACCTAATTGCGCGGATATTTTAGCTCCGCTAAATGAATTTACGGAATTTGCATTGGCATAATTGCCTGCTTTTTTAACCACTACGACTTGTTCGGAACGGAAATAGACATCGGTAAAAGCAATGGTTTGCTTTCTTTCTTCGGTTGGTGACATACCGGCAATGATTACGTCAATACCTTTATTTTTCAATGATTCGATTAATCCATCCCATTCAATTGCCTTAACTTCTAATTCGACGTCAAGAGCATCAGCCAATACCCTGGCTATTTTGACATCATATCCGTCACAGAATGAATTGCTTCCGGAAATTGGAACACTGTTTTCCGTTTGTGTGGCAGTTGTCCAGTTAAACGGTGCATATGCACACTCCATACCCACTGTTAAGACTCCGTCCTTAAGCGGGTCAACATATTCTTTTTTACAGCCGGCTAGTACCAGTGTAAACAGAATCATAAGAATAAACAAACTGAATTTACGCATAATTTTCCTCCTTGATATTATTACTTTTGATACATAAAAAAAGATGCTTTATCAGCACCTTATCAAATTGCATCATAACCATATAAAAAAGGGAAGAAAACGATGCAATTGATAGCGCCAATACCTTTAAGTAGAGAGTCTTACAAGTCTTTCCTGTAAGCCCACAATTATAATCTGCCAATCATAATTGTTCGGCGGTGGTTGCCTTTCAAATGTTTCAGCGCCTGCCGGCTCCACATTTTACTTATCTGCACCGCTACCTCTATCAATTTTTTATGTATGTAAAGTATTATAACACATTATATGTAATTAACAAGAATTTGTGACAAGATATTAAATGAAAGTGTTTTCACCTAGAATGTTTACGATGTTTAAAAGCATATTCTTAATTAGTAAGACCTTTTATAATCATATGTCATACACTATTATAGAGATTTAAAGGAGGGAAATCAATGCAAATACATGTGGTTAAACAGGGTGAAACACTAAATGCGATAGCAAGTCTTTATAATTCCACCGCAAATGCGATTGCTTCAGTAAATGAAATACCTGCTCCTTACACGTTGGTAGTCGGCGAAGCACTTGTAATACCGATTGTCGGTAGTTTTTATACGGTCCGACAGGGTGATTCCTTATATAAAATAGCGCAAAAATTCGGGATTTCTTATCAGCAATTAGCCAGTGTCAATAATCTGTCCGTCAATCAGCCATTATCCATTGGACAAAGATTATATATTCCACCATTGCCAAAAAGGGATATTGAGGTTAATGCCTATGTTGAACCAATCGGGAATGAGGTAAGTGAAAATTTAATTAATTCGGCAAGTGAAGCCGCTCCTCACTTAACCTATCTCGCACCGTTTAGCTTTCAAATCTTGCGGGACGGCAGTTTACGACGGCCGTTACTGGATAATTTTCCAACGATTGCCCGTAATAACCGGGTTGTGTTAATGATGGTTGTTACGAATTTGGAAGGCGGACAGTTTAGCAATGAACTTGGAAGAACTATTTTATCCAACGAACAATTACAAAATACCTTATTGGATAATATTGTTGAGACAGCAAATGAGTTAAATTTCCGTGATATTCATTTTGATATGGAATTTTTACCGCCGGAGGAACGGGACAATTATATCCGATTCCTGCAAAAGGCAAAGCAAAGATTAGCTAACGAAGGTTTTTTGATGAGTGTTGCCTTAGCTCCGAAAACAAGCGGCGAACAAGTCGGTTATTGGTATGAGGCCCATGATTATCCGCGAGTCGGCGCCATAGCTGATTTTGTGGTACTTATGACTTATGAGTGGGGTTATAGCGGCGGACCGCCAAGGGCTGTCTCACCAATTGATGAAGTGAGAAAAGTGGTGGATTATGCGATTACGACAATGCCGCCGGAAAAGATTATGCTGGGGCAAAACTTATATGGATATGACTGGACATTACCTTATGTTCCCGGCGGGGAATTTGCGAGAGCTATAAGTCCATTGTCCGCCAGGGAATTAGCAAGGACACAACGTGTACCTATTCAATTTAACACGACATCACAGGCTCCGTTTTTTGAATATACCGATAATGAAGGAAAAGAACATATCGTCTGGTTTGAAGATGCCCGCAGTATCCAGGCCAAATTTGATTTAATCAAAGAATATGGTCTAAGAGGTATAAGTTATTGGAAATTAGGTCTGGCATTTCCGCAAAATTGGCTATTATTGGAAGATAATTTTAAAGTGATAAAAAGAATTTAATCCGAAAGCATTCCTTTTATAGGAGTGTTTTTTTATTTACATGAAAATTATTTTTAGTTCACATACTAGTATTAGAAAAACAAAGGAGGATTTGCATGAAAAAAACAGCATTATTAACACTTACTTTATTAATAATTTTTATAACCGCATCTTGTAGAGCAGCACAGGAAGATAAAACCGTTAAATATAAGGATGGAACATATACGGCTCAGAGTGAGGATTCCGGTTATGGATACGAAAAAGGAATAGTCACAATCAGTAATGGCAAAATCACCAATATTGAATTAAAAAGAATGAAATCCGACGGTTCGGAGGTAAATTATGACGAATGGGTGGGTCAGACTAACGATGAGGGAGAAGTAATACCGAATTTAAAGGAATATCGGATTACTTTAGCCAATGAAATAATGGAAAAACAATCTACCGCTGAAGTAGATACGATCGCCACTGCCACAAGATCGACAAGGAATTGGATCTTAATCGTTAATGACTGTTTGGAACAGGCCAAACAAAAATAAATGCCTATCGATAACGTCAATTTTCCGATTGACGTTTTTTCTTGTCATATTAATACGCTCACCTTTACAAACTATTATTAGTCATATATAATAAATGATGGTTATAAAATCGAGGTGCTGAAGATGAAATTACCTGAACTAAAAAAGCAAATCACTGATTATCTTAATATTACTTTTGGACTCTTTATTGTCGCTCTAGCTATTCATCTTTTTATGGTACCTAACAATTTCGTTACCGGTGGTGTGAGCGGTTTGGGTATTGTTTTAGTCAACAGTTTAAAAACAATACCTGTTAAATATCATTTTCTTACTCTTTTTGGGTATACAATTAATATTTCCTTCTTATTTTCCTTATCAGCCATCATGTTTATCATAAATACCGTTTTATACACACTCGGATTTATCTTAATAGGTAGGAAATTTGGGTTAAGAACAGTTTTTTCGGGATATACGTTAAATTTTTTATATTATCTGCTTGAAAGAATTTATCCGATTGAAAAACCTTTAATGGATGATAAGTTGACGCAATTAATTATATTATCGGCCATGAGTGCCCTGGGTTTGGCAATCGTCTTTAAACATAACGCATCGACCGGCGGAACGGATATTACCGGAAAAATCATAAATAAATATTTCCATATTGATTTGGGAAAGGCTGTTTTGATTTCCGATCTGTTTATTGTCTTAAGTGCCTTTTCAATTAATGGAGTCACCTCTTTTATATATGGTATATTTGGCATCTTTCTTAACGGTATTATGATTGACTATCTGCTGCAAAGATTCAGCTCGACTAAAGAGGTTGTGATTATCAGCAATAAATCTGAATTGATAAAGGATTTTATCATCAATGTTTTGGAAAAGGGAGCAACCATTTATGAAGCACGGGGTGCTTATACCAATGAGGAAAAAGAAATTATCCGGACAATAGTAAACAAAAGGGAATTCATCAGATTAAAGAGTTTTATAATGTCTATTGACACTGATGCCTTTATCACCGTAAATGAAATTCATCAGACATTTGGTTTGGGATTTATGGATATTACCGATTAATTGAGGGATGTTTATGAAAAAAGTAGCTATGTTAGTCAGTGAATTTAAAAGGATTAAAAAAAGCAATTTCCTAAAATTTTTGTTAATGGAATTTGTTCTTTTTATTTTAGCGTTTGGTAGTTTTTATACCGATTTTGTGATAAATATGAAGTTTATGCTTTTTGTCATTTTCATTGTTTTAATTTTAATTGCTTTCATTTTATATATTAAAAAACAACAAGTGATTAAATTCCTGGAAAATAATTACGAAAAAGATACGGATAAAATCATTGCCGTTTTAAAAAGGCGGCAGAATCGTTATTTGGATATTTTGGATTTTACAAATGAAAAATTATTGTTTTCCGAAATATTAAGAGTACTAAGCACTTATAAGAATTATCGGAATGATGGTAAAATCGGACCTTGGGAAGTTATCTACGATAGGGCTAAAACCAAGGAATTTTATAAGAAACTCGAGGTTGCCCCCGAAATATCGGTTAATATTTCTGAAGACGTAAAAAGTCTCCTGAATGAACTGGGAATTGATTATCGAAAAATCTATGGTTTTTGGCATAAAAACGAACATGAAATAATGTATCCGCTTTTTGGCATGCTGATAAATGATTCGCAGGTTTTAAAACACGGTTTACGCTATCAATTATATCGCATAAATGATAATACCGTTATAAAACCGTATGAAAGGAAACTAAATAATGATGATATCATCATGTTACATATAAAAGTTACCATATAATTGTCATTTTTTTAGTATTTATTGGCATTTTTATTGACATTTTTATGTAATATCGCTATACTTATATTTACCTAAAGTTTAATAAAATAATTCAGTGGAATTATTTTTTTTGTCTCTGTAGATGAAAACGTTTTTTCATATGAGAGGAGAAGAGTATGAGAAAAGTATATATCGTTGCCGCAAAGAGAACGGCAATAGGTAGTTTACTTGGTTCTTTGAAGTCAGTTCATCCTGCCGAATTAGGAGCCGTATTGATTAACAACATCGTAAGTGAGACAGGAATCGATAAATCAGCAATTGATGAAGTGATAATTGGAAATGTTCTGTCCGCCGGTTTAGGACAGGGTGTGGGCCGACAGGTGGCATTATATTCCGGATTACCGAATGAAGTAATCGGATCATCTTTGAATATGGTCTGCGGTAGCGGAATGAAATCAGTAATGAATGGATATTTAAGTATCCGTGCCGGTTTTAGCGAACTTATATTTGCCGGTGGTGTGGAATCCATGAGTCAATCTCCGTTTTTAATACCTGATGCGGCAAGAACCGGTTATAAAATGGGAGACATGTCAGTTAAGGATCATATGATAAACGATGCTTTGACGGATGCGTTCAATAACTATCATATGGGAATAACCGCGGAAAATATTGCTTCCGTTTATCAAATATCTAGAGAAGCTCAGGATGAATTTGCCCTGGCATCTCAGGAAAAAGCAATAAAAGCCGTCGACAGTGGCAGATTTAAAGATGAAATAGTACCGGTTGAAGTTAAAACAAAAAAAGAAACTTTTGTTTTTGCGGATGATGAATATCCGAATCGTACAACTAATTTGGAAAAGTTGGGTAAACTAAAACCGGTATTTAAAAAGGATGGAACCGTAACAGCGGGTAATGCCTCCGGAATAAATGACGGTGCCAGTATGATACTGGTAGCTAGTGAGGATGCGGTAAAAAAATATCAATTAAATCCATTAGTTGAGATAGTAGGAATCGGTCAAGGCGGAGTCAGTCCGGACGTCATGGGTTTAGGACCGGTTAATGCGATTAAAAACGCATTAAAGTATGCTGATAAAGCATTGAAAGAAATGGATTTGCTTGAATTAAACGAGGCATTTGCGTCACAATGTTTAGGTGTCGTCTACGAATTGTGCAAGGAGTATCACGAAACAAAATCATCAATTATGGAAAGAACAAATATTAACGGAGGAGCTATTGCTTTAGGTCATCCTGTTGGCGCAAGTGGTAATCGCATAATCGTTACATTGATTCATGAAATGATAAAACAGCAGGTAAAATATGGTTTAGCTTCATTGTGTATTGGTGGCGGAATGGGGACAGCAATAATAGTTAAAAAAATATAGAAAAGGATGATGTAGTATGTCAAGAATATTATCAGTAAATGCGGGCAGTTCTTCGTTAAAATTTAAATTGATTGATATGCCCGACGAATTAACTTTAGCTGAAGGAAATATTGAAAGAATCGGCTTTGAAGATGCAATTGTTAATTTTAAAATAAAAGGTGAGAAAAATAAGAAAATAATGCCTGTTAAAAGCCATGAGGAAGCCATTGAAATATTAATTAACGGGTTGACAGGTTATGGTGTGATTAAAAATTTAGAGGAGATTAAAGGAATCGGTCACCGAGTAGTTCATGGCGGTGAAAAATTTAATGATTCAGCGGTAATTAACGATGATGTGTTGGCTGAAATAGATAAATTGTCCGATTTGGCACCGCTTCATAACCCTCATAATTTAAAGGCCATACAGATTTTTCTGAAAAAATTACCAAATGTGCCTGCGGTTGCCGTTTTTGATACGGCCTTCCATCAATCGATGCCGAAGGAAGCATATGTTTATGGAGTACCATATGAATGGTATGTAGATTACGGAATTCGCAAATATGGTTTCCATGGTACCTCTCATAAATATGTTTCAAGTCGTGTCGAAAAATTACTTAATAAAAAAGAAACAAATATTATTGTCTGCCATTTAGGTAACGGTGGCAGTATCTGTGCGGTTAAAAACGGTAAATCAATTGATACGACAATGGGATTCACTCCATTGACCGGTCTTATAATGGGAACTCGTTGCGGTGATATCGATCCGGCTATTATTCCTTTTATTATGAATAAGACAAAAAAAACCCTGCAGGAAATCGAAAATGATTTAAATAAAAAATCAGGCTTTTTAGGTATAAGCGGTATAAGTAGTGATTCACGTGATATTGAAGATGGTATTAAAGAAGGAAATGAACGTTGCATTCTTGTGCAAAACATGTTTACAAGAAAAATAGCTTCTTATATCGCCAGTTATCATGTATTATTGGGCGGAACTGATGCGATCGCATTTACCGGCGGCATAGGAGAAAATTCAGCTTTAACCCGTCAGGAAATAGTTGACAGATTACAGGTGTTGGGTGTTGAATTAGATCCGTCATTAAATGATGTTCGCGGTGAGGAACGATTAATTTCAACTAAAAAATCCAAGATTAAATGTTTTATCATACCAACTGATGAAGAAGTTATGATTGCCCGTGATGTAGTAAGATTGACGAATCAATAAAAGTAATTATAATTAAGTTATTTACTTAGATATCTATCTAAGATATAATATTAATAGGGTGTATTTACTGGAAATCGGTGGTAAGTATGTGTAAAGATATTTCGGAAAAATTAATATCATTATATGCAGTACTGATTTTCTTTTAGTATGCGCTTTTTTGAATAGGACTTTTCTTCTTTTAAAGTCCTTTTTATTATCTTTGGTTATTGGGATAAATTGTAGTAAATTGTGGAATTTTTGGGAAATATTCATTTTATATAAAAATAAGAAGGAGATATGAATTATGGAAGTTAGGTTGGAAGGATTAACTAAAAAGTTTACCGAAACAGTGGCTGTAGATAATATCTCGGTTGTTTTTCCATCCGGTAAACTGACGGGTTTATTAGGACCTTCAGGTTGTGGGAAATCTACTACTTTATTTCTTTTAGCCGGTTTACATAAACCGACGGGCGGTAAAATATATTTCGGAGATGAGGATGTCACGGAGATTCCTCCGGAAAAAAGAGGAATTGGTTTGGTGTTTCAAAACTATGCCCTGTATCCTCACATGACCGTGGAAAAAAATATTTTATTCCCTTTGGAAAATATGAAAGTGCCTAAAGCCGAAGCTAAAAAAATTGCTTATGAAATGGCCGAATTAGTGCAAATAGAGGAATTGTTAAAGCGGAAACCTAGACAATTGTCCGGCGGGCAGCAGCAACGTGTGGCTATCGCCAGAGCATTAGCTAAAAAGCCAAGAATATTACTCCTTGATGAACCGTTATCAAATCTGGATGCCCGTTTACGTTTGGAAACACGGGAGGAAATAAAACGAATTCAACAGGAAACAGGAATAACGACAATCTTTGTTACTCATGACCAAGAAGAAGCGATGAGTATATCGGATCAAATTATCGTTATGGAAAAGGGAATTATTAAACAAGTTGATTATCCTCAGACTTTATATAATAATCCGCATAATTTGTTCGTGGCCAAATTCTTGGGGAATCCGCCAATTAATATTATTGACGCCGAGGTTAAGAACGGTAACTTATTAATCAATAATGTACCGACTATTAAAGTTAATGTGCAAGATCAAATAGTTAAATTTGGTTTCAGACCTGAGGATGTCAAAATTGATCCAAACGGACCGTTAAAAGCCAATGTTTATCTTGTTGAAAGAGTTGGTAGGGACACATCTATTCTGTGTTCGATCGATGGAGAAAAAATAAGGGGTATAATTGATTCGGAAATTGAAGTTAATGTTGGAGATACGGTGTCTTTTGACATAAAGAAGCAAAGATATTATCTATTTAATGCCGAAACCGGAGATAGGTTATACTGATGTTTGAAAAAGAGCACAATTGGAAGGG
Source organism: Haloplasmataceae bacterium (assembly GCA_041687555.1). Lineage (GTDB taxonomy): Bacteria > Bacillota_I > Bacilli_A > Haloplasmatales > Haloplasmataceae > JAWLBU01. Next base: position 12,679 of record JAWLBU010000022.1, read on the forward strand.
CTATTTGTACCTGGCTCCGGCATTAATTTTAATCTCAATCTTTATCATCTATCCCTTATTTAATACATTATTAACCTCTTTTAAAGTAAATTATCAATTTATGACAGGAAAATATGATGGTTTTGGAATAGACCACTACAAAATCATCTTCAAGAGTCCTAAATTCAGAGTGGCTTTTAAAAATACGATGATATTAACATTTGTGTCAGTACCGTTATCCATTATAATTGCTTTGTTAATATCGGTCGGGTTAAATTCGATTAAAAGACTGCAGGGATTTTTGCAGACAATCTTTTTCTTACCTTATGTTACAAATGTTATCGCGATTGGTTTGGTATTCCAATTTATGTTCAACCATGATTACGGAATTATTAACACCATTTTGGGGTGGTTCGGTATTGGACCGGCAAATTGGATGAATGCCTATGCTACTTATTGGGATGCGATGACGGTAATCATTATCTATTCCATCTGGAATGGGTTGCCTTTTAAAATAATGGTCTTCCTGTCAGGATTACAAAGTATTGATAAACAATACTATCAGGCTGCCCAAATTGATGCCACACCTAGATGGCGGGTCTTCTTTAGAATTACCGTTCCGCTTCTTTCACCGATGATCATGTACATAACCATCACATCATTTATGGGGGCATTCAAAGCGTATGAATCGGTGCTTGCCTTATTTTCCGACGGGGGAACGGCCGGAGATCCGGGTAACTTAAAAACAATGGTATGGTATATTTATGAAGCGTTGGATAGTTCAAGACCTGGATCCGTGGCTATGGCATCGGCATCCGCGGTGGTACTGTTCATTATCATTATGATATTTACGGCGATCCAAATGTACATAAATAATAAACGTGTTCACTATTAGGATAAGGTGGGATATTCATGAGGAAAAATTATAAATTAATGTATTATCTTCGAAAGACGATTGTCTATGCATTATTATTGATTTCGGCAATATTGGTATTCTTACCTTTCTATTGGATGATTCTTACAGCGTTAAAAAGTAATATCGCTGTTGAAAAAATACCACCGGAAATGTTTACCTGGGATTTGCATTTTAGCAACTTCGTCAATGCATATAAATCGACGCGATTTGATTTATACTTCAGAAATACGATCTTTGTGGCGTTTTGTTCGACTACCGGAACGGTAATAACAACGATTTTAGCTTCTTTTGCCTTTGCCAGATTGGAATTTAAAGGCAGGGATCTGATCTTTATGTTACTGCTTGCAACGATGATGATTCCCGGTGAAATGATGGTCATTACTAACTTCGTCACTATTAAGAATTTGCGATGGGATGATACTTTTCTCGCACTGATTGTTCCATTCATGACGAGTGTATTTTATATATTCTTTCTGCGGCAGACATTTAAACAGATACCGAATGAATTATATCTGGCCGCTAAAGTGGACGGAACATCGGATTTTAAATATCTTGTTAAGGTAATGGTTCCTATCGCCAAACCGACGATTTTGACAATAATTATCTTAAGTGCTATAGGTTCTTGGAATGCTTACATTTGGCCAAGTTTGGTGACCAGCCTGGAAAATGACAGTGTCAAAATGATTTCCAACGGACTCAGAGATTCAGCTTTTATTGATGACAACGGAAGAGCAAGGTATAATTGGCAAATGGCAGGTAGCACAATTGTAACTGTACCGATATTGATTGTCTTCCTATGTCTTAAGAAATATATCATTCGTGGTGTATCAAGAAGTGGGATAAAAGGTTAAATCTTAAAAAATTTAAAATTATAAGGAGGAGAATATGAAAAAGATTTTTACCTTGTTATTTGTGTTATTTTTAGGTTTAATTCTTACCGCATGTGGAGGTAAGAAAAAAGAACAAAACTTATTCAATTACAATATCATTAATGAATTGCCTGATAAAGAAATCACCATTTCATTCTGGCATTCATTCGGTGATGACAAGGCTGCCTTAATTCAAAGTTACATTGATGAATTTGAAGAGCAATATTCAAATGTGACTGTTGAATTTACTAAAGAAGGTAACAATTACGACGAATTACGTGATAAGGTTATTAACAACATTCGTACGGGGACGACACCTACTTTAGTATTTACTTATCCTGACCATGTGGCTGACTATTTGGAAGGTGAAGCTGCATTAGCTCTTGACCCATTTATTGAAGATGAAAAAGTGGGGATGAGTGAAACGGAATTAGCCGATTTTGTTCAAGCTTATTTGGATGAAAATCACCAGACAGGTCATTACATGGGATTACCATTTAATAAATCCACAGAAGTATTAATTTACAATAAGACTTACTTCGAAGCTAATAAAGGTAAAGAAGGATTTACAAAATTAACGGAAATGTATAATAAGTTAAATCCTGAATCAGGTAATCCGCAAATTGTTACCTGGGATTTGATTAAAGCAGTGGCATTGGAAATTAAAGCTGATACTAATGCATGGGGATTTGCCTATGATTCAAAAGCTAACCTCTTCATTACTTTAATTCGTCAACATGGCGGACAATACACTAACTCTAAGGGTGAAATATTGTTTAAGAATGAAATAACCGAACAAGCACTGCAAATGTATAAAGATATGTATACTGCTGGAGCTGCAACACTTCCGATTCAATGGGAACAAGACTATGCTTCCACACCGTTTATCAATAAACAGGTTTATATGACGGTAGGTTCGACAGCCGGAATTAACTATAACGTTCCAAAGGATAAATCATTTGAAATTGGTGTTGCGCCAATACCACAAAAAGATTTAAATAATAAAGCGGTTATTCAACAAGGTACCAATATCACAATGATGGCTAATTCTACGGATGAAGAAAGATTGGCCGCTTGGTTATTGATTAAACACTTGACAAGTAAGGATGTTCAAATTGAATGGTCAATGAATTCAGGTTATTTGCCAAATAGAAAGTCAGCGCTTGAATCTGCTACTTATCAAGCTTTCTTAAATAATCCTGAAGAAGACTTAAAATATGTTTCAATGGCCTCAAAAGCTGCTTACTTACAAATCGATTACATGTTCTATGACCCAGCATTCCCTGGATCATCAAATGTTAGAAGAAATGCTGACACGGCTATGCAGGCGGCATTATTCGGAACGAAATCAATCAAACAAGTTATTGAAGACGCTTATAATGATTTAAATTGGTAGTAATCAGGTGAATTATATTGTATAGGGCAAGAAGAGCTTTTACAGCATTGGTTAGATATATATATGTGGTTATTATTATCTTCATTCTCATAGGATGTGGGAAGGATGACACTACAACTCAAGATGATTTGTTGGAATTAAATACGAAATTAACCGATGAATTGAAATTGGATTTAGCTTATGAAGGTAAGGTTTATCAAACGGACCGGATTGGTGAAGTTAGCTTAGGAAGTTGCACGGATGGAGATACGGCTAACTTCATCTCTGACGGCAAATCGATTGCGGTGAGGTTTTTAAATGTCGATACCCCTGAGACAAACGGTAAACTTGATCCATGGGGTAAGGCCGCAAAAGATTTTACCTGTGATAAATTGACAAACGCAAAGACCATTGTTCTTGAAGGAAGAACGAATATGTTTGATACTTACGGAAGGTATTTGGCATATGTCTGGTATGACGGACGTTTACTGAATTTGGAATTAGTCGAATTAGCTTACAGTAAGGCTGACGAGACATCTGACGAAAGATATGGCGATCTTTTTGAGAAAGCTGAAACAAAAGCCAGAAAAACCAAAAAACGTGTCCATGGTGAAAAGGACCCGAACTATGACTATGGCAGAAAAACAGTAACTCTGGAAGAACTTCGGACAAATATTGAACAATACCTGTACAAAAATATTGAGTTTACCGGTATTGTCACTAGAGAGCTGGGGGACGATGCGTTTGTTGAACAGGACGGTTATGGTGTGTATATTTATACAAATAGAAATAAAACGACAAGATTGACAACAGGAAATGTCGTTACCATTAAAGGTACTGTATCGGAATTTCACGGTGCTTATCAGATTATCGGTGTTTCCCGAATTAATATCGAAGTAAAGGAAGAAGGAAGAACCGATTTGATCGTACCGAGAGTTGTCAATATATCCCAATTATCTAAAGACATAGAAGGATCACTGCTTCGATTGAATGAACTAGAAATAACATCTGTAAGTTCATCAAGTGGCGGAAAAAACATCTATGTCAAAGATATATATGGAGGGACTGCATTGATCCGGATTGATGACAGTGTTTTGTCAGAATTTAACGGTATCAATTTTGTCGTGGGAGAAACAATCGATGTCATCGCACCACTTTCGGAATTTGAAGGTGAACTACAGTTAATGTTGTGTTCTAAAGATGATGTTATTTTCTATTAAATAGAATGAGATTAGGAGGATAGGTGAATGTCAAAATTATATAAAGTATTGACATTAGCAGTTGTTATAGTTCTTACACTGACTCTGTCAGCATGTAAGAAAGATGGGATTAGTGACAAATTAAAAGAAGACAAAACAACGTTATTATTAGCTGTGAATGAAAGCATGGTAATAGACGATATTGATTTACCTACGGAAGGTAAAAACGGCAGTACAATTACATGGAAGTCAAGTAATACAAATGTGATTGCCGATGACGGTACCGTAACCAGACCTGCTTATGGTACGACTGAAAAAGGTTATGAGGTAGTTACCTTAACAGCGACATTAAAGTTAAATAAAGAAAAAACCACGAAAGAATTCAGACTTCGGGTTATTGAAGCTCCTGAAAAAATCGGTGTTAATATTGCAGGCGTTTTACAACAAGCTAAGGGTACTGATATCACATTAGAGAATGTTATTGTATTTGGAAAAATAGCTTCTGGATTTTTTGTATATGATGACACAGGATTTATGTATGTTTACGGAACCCCTACCGATAATATTAAAGTCGGTGATAAAGTTAATTTCTTAGGTACATATGATATATATTATACTCAGCCTGAAATTAAAGATATGAATGCATATGAAGTAATTAGTTCCAACAATCCAATGCCTACTCCGGTTGTAAAAACAATCGCAGAAATTAATAATTTTGAGACATCAGATAAGACAATTTATTCTAAATACTACACAGTAGAAGGTATTGTTAAAGTAGTAGGTAGTGGAAATAATCAGGATGTATATCTTGTAAATGGCGATGACAAAATAAATATTCATTATAGTTCTAATGATGAAGCATTAAAATCATTTGAAGGCAAGAAGATTCAAATTAATGCAATTTTACTTACATATCACACAGGTGATCAAGAATGGCAATTCTGCTTTGTTGGAGATACAGATGATATTACAGAAAAAGTCTTAACTCCTCAAGAAAAAATGGATGCAGCTTATGATGGATTAACATTACCTGCGGTAATAAATGATGATTTGGAACTTGTTACTCAGATTGGTGATGTAGCTATTTCCTGGGCAAGCGATAATGAGGATGTAATCGCAACGGATGGTAAAGTTACCCGTACTGACAAGGATGAAACCGTTAAATTGACGGCTACTTTATCACTTACCGGTGTGGCCAATAAAACAAAAGAATTTACAATTACAGTATTAAAAGATGAAGTTTTAACATTAGCAGAAGTATTTAGTACTAAAAAAGCTAAAGATTTAGTTGATGTTCAAGGTATTGTATATGAATTAATGGGAACTTCAGGATTCTTCTTATCAGATGGTACTCATCAGATTTATGTATATGAAAATCCAAAAGAATTAAAAGTTGGCGATAAGGAAATTGCGATTGGCGATAAAGTTAGATTAACCGGCGCATATGATATTTATAAAGAGCAACCAGAAATTGTTAATGTGACAACAGTTACCACTATTACTGATGATGATTTAGTTGTTCCGACAGCTACACCATCAACTATCAGCGCAATTAAAGATATCAAAGCAAAAGATAAAACAGCATACGGTGATGTTTATACTGTTAAAGGAACCGTAAAAGAAATTACAATTGGCAGTTATACGGATATTTATATTGAAGACATTTTAGGTAACCAAATTAAAGTATATTATGGTTCAGACGCTAATGATGTTAAGGCATTAAAGGATAAATTTGTCGAAATTGAAGTTGTTCTATATAGATATAGTACATTATGGGAAGTTGGATACTTTAAAGGTAATAAATTAGAAGAAACTGTTGCATTTACTGATAGAGAAAAATTAGATTATGTTAAAGCTGATCTTAAATTACCAGTTAGTGTTACAACCGAACTTACTTTACCTAAGACTTTAGCTGGTGTTGAAATTGCTTGGACATCAAATAATGAGGCTATCGCAATCGCAACAGACGGAACTGTAACTGTTACACAACCAACTGATGCAAATGTTACTGTAACATTAACTGCAACATTCACAATTGGTTCGGAAACAGATACCAAAGAAATTGAAGTGATAGTGAAAGCTCCATCTGAAGCCGTAGCTGAGGAATTATTCTTCTCAGAATATATTGAAGGTTCTAGTAATAACAAAGCTATTGAAATTTATAACGGTACTGGTGAAGATGTTGATTTATCGCAATATAAAGTAGAATTATATTCTAATGGTGCCACTACTGCAACAAATACTTTAGAACTTACCGGCACATTAGTTGCTGGAGAAGTTTATATTATCTATAATGCAGGCGCTGCAGATGCCATTAAGAATAAGGGCGATGTATCATCAACAGTAACCTATTTTAATGGTGACGATGTTTTAGTATTGAAAAAAGGTGATACAGTAATTGATTCAATCGGAAAACTTGGTGAAGATCCAGGTACTAACTGGAAAAATGCTGATGGATCAGTTGCTACTTCTGAAAAAACTCTAGTGAGAAAACCGACTATTACTGCTGGAGATACTAATTTGGAAGATGATTTTGATCCAAGTGTTGAATGGATAGCTTATCCGAGTGATACATTTGACTATTTAGGTTCCCACACTGTCGGTGAATAAGAAGATTAAGAAGCCTCTTCGGGGGCTTCTTTTTTTATGATATAGTTGCTTTTTTGGCTGATATATCTTATAATAAAATGCTAAGATGTTTTTGGGAGTGAAAGAAAATGAAGAGAATGATAATTGTTTTTTCGTTAGGATTAATGTTGTTAATTACGGGGTGCAAAGGTAATAAGAATGATAAGGTATTATGCAACGGGAAAAAGGTCAGTGGTCTAACGGAGATTAAAGATATATATAAACTAAAAGACGGAAAGACTGTTAAGGTATGCGGTGTAATAAGTGCGTGGGATACGGATGATAATTTCTTTATTCAAGACAACAGTGACGGAATATATGTTGTTGGTAAAGGTTACCTCGGAGAAATGTCACACGATGATGTCGGTAAGACCGTAATAGTAAAAGCCACAAAGGGAACATATAAAGGTAATGTGCAACTGAAGGCTACGATTAAGGGTTATGATGTGGTGGATACTAATAAAAAAAGACCGGAACCCGTTATTCTTGAAAATAAGTTATCTGATTATAAAAATAAACTTATCATGATGCAAAATATTAAACTGAATGTACAGGATAATAATGTTCAGCTGCTTGATAAAAATAATAACTTTCTTGCCAATCTATATAATTCCAACGTGACTGAAAGTGCCAATAGTGTTTCGATTATCGGAGTTTATTATGAGCTTAGTGATGATAAGATCTTTGTTTTAAGTGATTACAGTGATATCACTTTTAGTGATGAGTATTATGTGATTCCTACTGATTTTGATTATGATGGACCTCTTTTTCCAACGGATTCACTGAATAAAGAATTTTGGGACAAAGGCGGAGGATCAATTGAAGTATCCTTGGATTATTGTACGGATGGGGATACCGCCGGATTTAAAGTCGAAGGCAGGGTATATCACACTCGTTTCTTTAATATCGATACGCAGGAATCGACAAGTCAAAAAGAAGAATGGGGAAAACCGGCGAGTATTTATACATGTAATGTACTTAGTAGTGCCGAAGAAATATATTTACAGTCGGATTTGGGTGATGGTCCGTTTGATAAATATGATCGATTGCTTGCCTGGATTTGGGTTGACGGTGAATTATTACAGTATCACCTGACCAGATTGGGACTAGCTGAAGTTAAATACCTGTATGGTGCGGAAACATACACCAATAGTTTATTGGTTGCGGAACAAAAAGCCAAGGACGAAGAATTAGGTCAATGGGGAGATCTATTGGATCCGTATTGGGATTATAATAATGATAAACCTAAAGGTTGGTAAAAAGGATTAGTATAAATCCTTTTTTTAACGAGGAGTTGCTAAATATTAGCAAAATATGGTATTATATAATGTTAATAGGTAAATAATCATATTGACAATAAATTAATATTTGGAGGGAACAATGATACAAAAGGAGATACTCGAGAAAATAAAACAATATCAGACCATTATTATCCATCACCATGTAAATCCCGATCCGGATTGCACGGGGTCGCAATTAGGACTAAAGTATCTTATTCAGGTTTCTTTTCCTAAAAAAAACGTCTATGCGGTTGGTGGACATGTCGAAAGAACAGCATTTTTAGGTGAATTGGACATTATTAATGATGAAATATATAGCGATAGTTTGGTAATAATTGTTGATGTTGGTGATAGGAAAAGAATTGATGATGAAAGATATTTAAAAGGCAAGGAATTAATTAAAATCGATCATCATCCGTTGACGGAAGAATTTTGTGATATAGAATGGGTGGACACCACTTATGCCGCATGTGCGGAGATGATCATCGATTTTTATGTTTCAAACAAAGATGAATTGGTAATGAATGAAGACGCCGCTAGAGTGTTATATGCCGGTTTATTGACCGATACTGGTCGGTTTTATTATAATGCGGTGACTGAAAGGACATTAAGATATGGCGCTATTGTATATCAATATGATTTCAGTAAACAGGATTTATATGCTAACTTATACTTCAAATCAATAGATGAAATAAAGTTTATGGGATTTATTATGAATAATTTTCAATATACGGAAAATGGTCTAGGATATATGAAAATTACCCAAGAAATATTGAATGAGTTTAAAGTCAGTGCTGATTTTGCTTCCGGAATGGTAAACACTTTGTCTAATATCAAAGAAATAATCATGTGGATCTTTTTTACCGATGATAAGGAATTAGGTCTGATTAGAACCAGTTTCCGTTCCCGTGGACCAATTGTGAATAAATTGGCCGCCAAATATGGCGGGGGTGGTCATATTTGGGCTAGCGGTACCTTGGTTGACAGTTGGGAGACAGTAAATAAGATAATTGATGATGCAAATACTTTATGCCGGGATTTTAATATGGAGGAACAGAATGGTTCAAAAAAAGATAATAGAATTAATTGAAAAATATAATGTCATCATAATTCATCATCATATCAATCCTGACCCGGACTGTATCGGGTCGCAGTTGGGGTTAAAATATCTGTTGGAAAATTCCTATCCGGATAAGGAAATATATGCGGTGGGTAAGCATACGGATAAGACCGAATTTTTAGGTAAACTTGATGAAATACCTGATGATAAATATATGAATGCATTAGTAATCATCGTTGATGTCGGTGATAAATTAAGAGTTGATGATAACCGATTCTTAAATGGCAAAGCACTGATTAAAATTGACCATCATCCGCTTGCTTGTGAATTTGCGGATATCGAATGGATTGATACAACATTTGCATCCGCTACGGAAATGATTATTGATTTATATGTGCAAAATCAGGATAAGCTGATTTTAACCGAAGCTGCCGCTAGAGTGTTATATGCCGGAATGCTGACGGATACGGGAAGATTTTATTTTGACTCCGTGAGTTCACAAACCCTAAATTATGGAGCTATGGTATATAAATACAATTTTGACAAACAGGCTTTATATGCTGATATTTACTATCAGTCAATTGCCGAACTTAAATTTAGAGGGTATATACTGAATAATTTTAAAAGTACACCAAGCGGATTGGGTTATATTAAGCTGAATCATGAATTACTGGAGGAATTTAATATAGCTCCCGATTATGCTTCAACATTAGTTAATTCTTTAGCGAATATCAAAGATATTATCATGTGGCTTTTTTTCATCGAATATATTGATAGGGGTAATATCCGTGTAGAGTTTCGTTCACGGGGACCGGTGGTAAACGAACTAGCGAAAAGCTTCGGCGGTGGCGGACATAAATTAGCCAGCGGCGCAATCGTATCTAACTGGGAAACGGTTGATGAAATCATAAATAAAGCGAGTGAAGTATGTTCGGATTATCATAAATAAAAAGATAGGGAGGGAGGTTATATGAAATTAAGTGAAATTCAAAAAATTGGTTCCAGAGGAGTTTTATTCATCTATGAATTTGGTGATTCCGTGTATCTGATAAATGCTTTAGACAAGATAATATTATGCGACACTAGCGAAGGAAAAGCAGAAATGGGATATGTGAAGGATTATTTAAAGGATCAGAATCTTTTGGATAAACCGTTATTTATTTTTAATTCTCATTCCGATTGGGATCATATCTGGGGTAATGAGGCATTCCCCGATGCCTATATTATCGGCCATAATTACTGTCGGAAACGGATGATGGAAAAAGGTGAATTTGATTTAACCGTCTTTTCCAGGGACGATATTAATTTGAAATATCCTAATATTACTTTCAGCGATCAACTGATATTTGCCGATGATGACATTGAATTTATCTATACACCTGGTCATACCATATGTTCGGCAACTTGTGTTGATCATTTGGATAATGTTTGTTATGTGGGTGATTTAATAGAATACCCATTACCATTTCTAAATGCGACTAATTTAGAGGATTATATTAAGTCACTACGCTTTATTAAAGAACTACAGGTTAACACAATCATCACAACCCATTCCAAAATAGTCTCAGAATCTTTAATAGATGAGCATATTCATTATCTATATGATGTATTATCAGGGAAATATCTGACATTTACCAATGAATTTAGTCCGATAAGGCATTTAATTAATCTTAAGAATTTATTGGTCTTAGAATATGAGGATGTTATGAAAAATAAACTGGTTGATAAATTTGATTATCAACAATATAAATTGAATTTGTGGAATTTTATCCGGACAAAACACGGTTATCAGAATAAGCGAATCTTTGATTTACGGGAACTTAGTTATCAGGAATTAAAGGATGATCTGGAAGAATTCCACGGATGAAATTGATGAAGAGTGGAATGTTAATGAATTGGATTAGAATAAGCTTTTTTTTAGTTATCTGGTTTATCCTGATGTTTATTTATTCATTTTTTGAGAAGTATTTCATCACAGTAAAAAAATACAAAATAGAGGTAAAAAAATCAGCTTTAGCGGGAATGAAAATCATTTTTTTAGCCGATTTTCATCATTCGGAGATTGTCTCAAGGAGGTTTATCAGAAAAATCGTCAATAAAGTAAATGATTTACAGCCCGATTTAATCATTCTCGGCGGTGATTATGTAAGTTCGAGAAAAAGATATATCAGACCGTTATTTCAGATATTAAAAGACTTAAAGGCTAAATTGGGTGTATATGGTGTCATCGGCAATCATGATTATCAAGTATCCAAAACAGAAATCCTAAGGGAAATGCGGAATGCAAATATCATTAGTTTAGATAATGAAGCCTATTGGATAAAATATAATCATGAGAAGTTTAAAATAGGCGGAGTCGCAGATTATTTATATGACAAACCGGAAATCGGTAATACGATTAATGATGTCACTGATGATGATTTTGTCATTTTGGTTTCACATAATCCGGATTATGTTGAAGAAGTCAAAAATTATCACATTGATTTAATGTTAAGCGGTCATACCCATGGAGGTCAGGTTACGATCTTTGGTTTATATGCACCGTCAATACCATCCAAATATAATCAAAAATACCTTACCGGATTGAAACGGGTATTAAACACAAAACTGATTATCTCAAACGGATTAGGTGTCGTGGGTTTACCGATACGTTTCTTTGCCCCGCCGCAAATTGTCTTGGTTGAATTAATAAGTGATAATAAGTAAAATACACAATGATGTGTATTTTTTTTATGGAATTAATATAATAAAATATAAATAATATGGGAGGGGTTGTTATTAATTATTATAAAATCGGTGATAAGGGTGAAATGATAAGGAAGATCCAGACATTATTGAATAAGATTGGCTATTCCTTAACGGTGGACGGAATATATGGCAGCAAGACTCAGGAAGCCGTCATGGATTTTCAAAGGGCCAATCATATAATAAGTGATGGAACAGTGGGACCGGATACATTGGAAACATTATTGTTGAAGAATGGATTTAGTAAAACGGAAGCCTATATCAACAGTCGTGATTTTTACAGTAAAACCAATTATGTGATTTATACAAATGTTACGGAACACTATGTATATATTTTTAAAGGTAAAAATAAAAACTGGCAATTGTTAAAAAAGTTTTTGGCTACGGTAGGGAAGCCTTCCACACCTACATTAAAGGGGAGGTTTACCGTAAAAGCAAAAGGTCCTGGGTACAGTAAACCTGATTTTAAAGTTAAATGGTACACACAATATCACGGAAATTATTTATTCCATTCAATCCTTTTTAATCATGACGGTTCGATATATGACGGCAGGCTGGGAATGGATTTATCTGATGGCTGCATTCGTTTGAAAGAAGAAGCCGCCAAATTTATTTATGATCATATCCCATATGGTTCGTCAGTTATTATTGAGTAGAATAAATTTACCGAATTGTAAAAACAGAGCTCGTGGTTTATAATAATGATATTAGTAATTTTAGAAAAGAGGAGTACAATGAAAGTTATCGATTTACGCAGTGATACGGTTACCCAGCCTACCTTGGCGATGAAGGAAGCGATGATAAACGCGAAGTTAGGTGATGATGTCTATCGTGATGATCCTACCGTCATTGAACTGGAAGATCTAGCCGCATCCATGGTAGGTAAAGAAGCTGCCCTTTTTGTACCATCAGGAACTTTTGGTAATCAGTTGTCATTACTGACGCACACAAATCGTGGTGATGAGGTTATCCTGGAAGCCAATTGTCATATTAAAAAGTACGAAGTAGGAGCAAGCTCTGTAATAGCCGGAGTTCAGTTAAATTCCATAGAAGGAACTCTCGGACAAATGGATGTCAAAAAAATAAAGCAGGCAATTCGAGAGGAAAATATTCATTATCCCAAAACATCATTAATATGTTTAGAAAACGCAACAGGTGTGGGAACAGTATTAAATTTGGATTATATGAAGGATGTCTGGAATCTTGCCAAGGATTACGGCTTATCGGTGCATTTGGACGGTGCGAGGGTATTTAACGCTGCTTTAGCTTTGGGAGTGGATGCTAAGGAGATATGTCAGTATGTTGATTCCGTCATGTTCTGTTTATCCAAGGGTTTATGTGCTCCAATCGGTTCAATGGTAGCGGGAAGCAGGGATTTTATCGAAAAAGCACGGAAAAACCGTAAATTAATGGGTGGAGGAATGCGGCAGGTCGGTATAGTAGCCGCTTGCGGAATTGTGGCGTTAAAAGAAATGACAAAACGCTTGGCTGAGGACCATGAAAATGCTAAATATCTGGCTGATAAGCTGGAGGAGATTCCCGGTATAAATGTCTTAAGAAATCACTTAAGTATCAATATGGTATTTGTGACAATCGATAAATCGCTTCATTTTCCCCGTAATTTTGACAATCTGCTCTTTGAAAAAGGGATTAAAGTAAATGGATATCGTGGTGAAGAAATACGCTTTGTCACCCATCATGGAATAACTACCGAAGACATTGATTTTGTGGTAAAAAGTATAAAGGAAATATTATCGATATAAAAGACCAATCAATTGGTCTTTTTTTATGACTTTTTTAATTTGTTTACGTACATATTAATATATATATATTTTTTTCTTTTATTACCTTTATATCTTTATGCACTTTATGGTAAAATGAGGTTATATTAATGTGTTGGGAGGTTATAGCCTTGAATGATGTGAATTCAAAAAGTATATTATCTATTAAAGACGTAGATAAGTTTTACGGTAAATTTCAGGCATTGAATAAGATCAATTTAAAGGTTGAAGAGGGAGAACTTGTTGCGATATTAGGGGAATCCGGTAGCGGAAAATCGACATTGCTCAATGTGATTAGCGGATTGGATACATTAAGCGCAGGTGAAATCACCATAAATGGTATTTCAACCAGGGATTTTACCCAAAAAGAATGGTCAATATATCGAAATCATTATGTCGGGTTTATTTTTCAGGAATACAATTTAATCGATCATTTGACGGTTGTTGAGAATGTAGAACTCCCGCTATTACTGCAAGGTGAAAAAGCCGGGGTGGCAAGAGAAAAAGCATTGGAAAAATGTAAAATGTTGGGTTTGACCAGTCATATTCATAAATTGCCTAAAAAGATTTCCGGTGGCCAACAACAAAGAGTGGCTATCGCCCGTGCTTTGGTTACCGAACCAAAAGTCATTTTGGCCGATGAGCCGACGGGTGCTTTAGACAGTGAAAATGCGAAAATCATCCTCGATATTCTAAAGGTATTATCAGAGGATCACATCGTTCTGTTAGTTACTCACGATGAGGAATACGCTAAGGAATATGCCAGCAGAATCGTGACTTTGGAAGATGGTAAAATCATTTCTGATACAAATCAAAAAGAACTTGGGTATGAACATACGGAAAAACTTAATCTGAAACGACCTAACATGAAATTAAAGGTTTTATGGAAATTTGCCCGCAATAATCTTAAAACCAGATTATCCAGAACATTCTTTACCGCACTTACGATGTCCTTAGGATTAATTGCGATCTTTTTAATCATCTTTTTAATAAATGGAATTCGTACGGAAGTTACCAATATTATTAATGATATAGTCCCTGAAGATCAGTATTATATTGAGTCTTTGATTAGGGGAGCTAATGTCCCGGACAGTGAATATGAATATATTACTAATCATGATCTTGTAAACGATGCTTATTTTGAATATTCAATCAAAGCATTGACAAATAATCCTATCGTATGGGATGAAAATGAAAATATCGTAGCTTATGAGGAGGCTTTTTTTAATATATCCTCATTGCCTTTGGCTAAGAAAAATTATTTATTACGCAATAATATTATCGGTGAATATCCGAAAAATGATAATGAGGCAATCATTTCTTCATCCCTTGCTAGAAATTTACTCGGCTTTAGTATTAAAGAATCAGATTTGAAACGTGCTTTAAAAGATATTGAAGAAAGAGATATTAAACTACATGTTCAAAGGGTTTCTAATGGTGCATCCCTAGATGAATATTTTGATATTGTGGGTATTATTGTTAAAAATAATACCACTGCTTACATACACCATACTAAGGTGGATGAATACTATGATTTACTAACGGAAAAAGATATTGAAACATATTACGGTTATAAAGAAAATGATAAATCACGATTAAATGTCTATTTAAAGACCGATGATAAAAATAAAATCAATCAATTTGAAGAAGATTTATTGGATAGAGATTTAGTGCTGACTAATCCGACACAGATGATATATGAAGGCATCAATGACTTTTTTGATACGGTATTATATATTTTATTAAGCACCGCCGGTGTATCATTACTCGTATCGGGGATATTAGTAGGTTTAATGATTTATATCTCTGTTTTGGAAAGAATTAAAGAAATCGGTATTCTCACATCAATTGGAGCCAGAAGATCAAATATCCGTCATTTATTTATCTTTGAATCCGGCTTTCTAGGCTTTTTAAGTTCATTCATTGCACTTATGTTTGCTTTATTAATCTCTTGGATAATTAATTCTGCTTATCGAAATACGATTGGTGCCATGTTTGGTTTACTCAATATTGAACCATTAGTAAAATTAAAGCTTTTACATATTGATTTATTGTCAATAGTAGTTGTCTTTGGCATCTCCATCATCTATGCGATTATTTGCGGACTCATACCAGCCTATTTGGCTTCAAGATTAAAAGCCGTAGAAGCATTGAGAAAAGAATAGGGGTGATATTATGATTAAATTAGTTGGTATTCATAAAATCTATGAAGATGGCAATATCGGTTTCCTTGCTTTAAAAGATATCAATTTGGATTTTAAAGATGACCATTTTGTCTGTATATTAGGTAAGTCCGGTTCCGGTAAAACAACCCTTTTAAACATTATCGGCGGACTCGATAATCCAAGTAGTGGTCATATGGTAATAAATGGTGAACTAACCACTAAATTCACAAAAACACAATGGGATTATTTCCGTAATTATAAAATTGGTTTTGTCTTTCAAAATTTTAGTTTGATTGAACATTTAACGGTTTTAGATAATGTCAAAATTGCGGTTAAGCTACAAGGAATTAAGGAGGAAGAGGCAAAAGAAAAAGCACTGGAGATGTTAAAGCGCGTTAACATTCTCGACCAGGCGCATAAACTACCGCAGACTTTATCGGGTGGGCAGAGGCAACGTGTGGCAATAGCCAGAGCTTTGGTGAACAGTCCGGATGTCATACTGGCCGATGAACCTACCGGAAATCTAGACAAAAAAACTTCTAAGGAAGTATTAGAGTTATTAAGGGAGATCAGCCAGGATAAACTGGTGATCATGGTTACTCACAGTAAAAAGATTGCTAATACATATGCCGATCGCATTATTGAATTAAAAGACGGTATGGTAATAAGCGATACCAAACCGTATTTAAATGAAAGAGTTCATATTTATAAATCAAATATCAAATATACCAAATTTCGTTTTGTTGATAAGGTTAAACATGCACTCAAAAACATTCGCATGAAGAAATGGCGTTCATTCCTAATTTCCTTGGGTTTGGCAATAGGAGTGTCAAGCTTTGTCTTAATTGATGGTATTTCAAACGGGATAAAAGTAAACATTAAAGAAAACTTATCGACGCAGACCTCAAGACCTGACCTAAAGTTTTACGTAACCAAAGAAGGTGTTGACAGCGATGAATTTAAAGAAGAGTTGTTAAAGGAAAAGTATATTTTGGCCGTCAGAACTAATCGTGGATTGAATCCTTTGATAACGAAGGTTAACGGCATCGAAGTAAATGATAAATATTTAGGTTTATCTTATAAATTCACTGATTTAAAGGATGAACAATACCGATTATTTGGTGAACCTTATGAAGATGGAAGATTCCCACAGGCGGATAATGAGATATTACTATCCTATGACTTTGCCTATAATTTATATAAAATCGATAGTATGAAAGCCATATGGAGTGAACTAAAGAATGGGACAATTAGCATTGCCACTGAATATTATTTTGGAATTCCATATGATATATATGAATATGCCAAGAATGGAGAATATTTATGTAAAGCTTATCCATTTATCGATGAAAACACGGAGCCTATAGATTATGATGAAAAATTGTATGGTCCGTATCAGGAACAAATCGCCACACAAAAAGATTTATTTAATAAATTAGTCATTGATGACGATAAAATATATATTTGTCCTGATTATGATGTATTTAAAAAATATTTATCACTTGAAGTCAAATCAACCACTGATTTTACCGTGGTAGGAATTAATAATTCTCAAAATATTTCCACATCCATTATTACGGAAAATGCCTATATGAACTGGCAAATTGATGATTATTATAAAAACTTCTCACAATATGATGTTTATTTGACTGAAGAAGGACGGGAAAACACCTATGAGATAATGAAAAAATATGCTCCAGATGTCTATATCGAGGAAGTTTATCAACCTGAGCCTTCATTTAGTTTTATCGATATTTTCGTGGGTATTGCTCAATTTATAATTAGTATGATTCTTGTTGTGTCCGTTGTAACTGCAGGATTAATGCTTTTAATGGTATTACTGATTTCCGTCATGGAACGAAGCCGGGAGATTGGAATCCTGCGTTCTCTTGGAGCAACTCGAAGTGACATATTGTCGGTGTTTGTTTCTGAAAGTGGTGTCATTGGTTTCTTTGCCGGTGTTATAGGCATCGTAATATCACTCTTTTTCACAGTGATTGGCAATATCATAATCAGATATTATTATAGGGACATCTTACTTAGCACATTTAACCGTACTAATATTAATATCGTTATTTTGAAGCCATTATCATGCGTCATTGCCGTTGTCGTTTGTATCTTGCTTGCGATGGCATTCGGATTATTACCGGCGATTAAGGCTAGTAAAAAAACACCAATCAATGCTTTAAAGAGACTTTAAAAGACATAACACCTTGTTTTCATATGAAAATAAGGTGTTTTTAATGTATAATATAAGTATGATGAAAGGGATGATTTGATGAATTTGGAGAAGGCCATAAAAATAGCGGTTAAATGTCATAAGGGACAAAAGGATAAGGGAGGGAAACCCTATATTTTGCATCCGTTACATGTCATGAATAATGTGTCAAGTGAAGATGAAAAAATCGTTGCGATTTTGCACGATGTCATAGAGGACGCAAATTATCCGATTGAAGATTTAAAAAAGGAAGGATTTAAGGATCAGATCATTGAAGCGCTAGTTTATCTGACTCATGATAAAAAAGTCGACTACTTTGCTTATATTGAAAAAATAAAGGATAACGCACTAGCGAAAACAGTTAAAATCCAAGATCTAAAACATAATTTGGATGTGACGAGATTAGAAAGTTTGGATGAATCTGCGGTAAACAACTTAAAAAAATATTTTATGGCATATAAAATACTTACAAAATAATGCTCTTATCTTTTTCTGTTCAATATTTCGATTGTATCCTCACCTTGATTGTTAACCGTCGAATCTTTCTCATCCGGTGGTAATGAACCATCGTCAAATATCGCCCATTCCATCTGACTTCTTTCTAAAGCATTGGCTTTAGTTAATCTATCAATATCAAAATTTTTATCGACGACATATGTTTTGGCTAAATAATCGTGAAAACCTCTTTCGTCATCAGTTGCGAGAATCATAATCAATATCGTCAAATTGATACCGTATTTTATTAAGTTGACAAATAAGCCTAAAAATATTAGCGGATCAATGATGAAAAAAGACAGTAAAGATAGGGGTAAACTGAAGACTAATGTTTCTAATAAAAAGATATTTCTGATTAATAGCTGCATAAAAGTCGGTTTTTGATATTCTAAATTAACTACTTTAATACCGACGATTAATTTTCCGATTGTACTGCCCTTTGTCAGATATGGGAATAATGTATAATATATAAAATAAAAGATAAGCGATGCTAATGTACCGTAAATTGTTATTGAACCTATAGAGAAAGTTAAACCGATTGCTCCATACCTTCCGCCAGTAAGGATGGGTAAAAAAATAAACATAAAGACAAGAGAGAGTAAAAAATTACATAAAGCAACTAACATATAATCTATTATTGCCGCACCTACTCTTTGCCCCTTAACTGATGTTTTCATTATGTAATGCCCCCTTTTATAAATATATATCACCATTATACTTAAAATTTACTATTTTTTAAAGTGTTAATTAAGAATAATATATCATCTTGTTAAAAAAATAATAAGGGAGCTGATTGTTATGATTAAAAAAATAATCTACTTTTTCATAGCAAACCTGATGCTAATTACGGGAGTTTTCTTAATTTTCACGGACACAAGAGTTAATAAGATTAATTCGACTGATTTTATTTATCTATCCTTACCACAATGGGTTTTATTTTTCGCTTATCTGACATTGGTATTGATAGGTTTTATAAGCAATATCGGTCTTTTAATCTGGTTTGTATGTCAAATTTTTTTTAGTGATGACAATAATAAAACCTTAACGGAAGATTAAAAAACGTTTCGTAGGGAAACGTTTTATTTTGTTATATAGAGGATTCCGATGGTGCCTTTTCCACAGTGACTTGAAATTACACAACCGGCGGTTGTTTCATATAAATTTTCAATATTTAAGTTTTTACTTAATTCGTCCTTGAGATATTGAGCGGCTTCATAATTTAAAGAATGTGTGACCATTACGAATTCAGGATCAAGTCTATCCTTATCATGATAAATTTTATTAAGTAATAACTCATAAGCTTTATTTCTTCCCCGTGGTTTAGCCCCGACAATCATACCGCCGTCAACGACATGAATAATCGGTTTAATTTTTAGGACCGTACCGACAAAGCTGGCAATACCGGAGCATCTTCCTCCTTTATGAAGATATTCCATCGTATCAATCACAAAGGCTGTTTCCACTTTTGGCACGATTTTTTTAACACTTTCCGCGATTTCTTTTGCACTTAACCCCAATTTGACTAATTTAGCGGCTTTTAACGCGATAAGGCCGACTCCGGAAGAAAGATTCTGCGAATCAACTATTTGAATCCGCTCCTCACTTAACTCAACCGCGGCTAACATCGCACTTTGAATGGCAGATGATAATTTTGATGAGATACTTACATGGACAATGTCATAACCTTCTTCAAGGAATGGTTTGAAAAATTCAACAAATACACCTGATGAAGGTGTGGCGGTTTTAGGTAAAATTCCTTTTTCTTCCACCATTTCATATAATCTTTCCGTTGTTATATCCAGTCGATCATTATATGTTTCCTCATTAAAGGTAACATATAAAGGGATAAATTTTATATTATACTTGTTCAGTATTTCATCCGATAGGTCACATGTTGAATCCGTTGTTATAAGTACTTTATTCACAATATTCCCTCCAATATATATCTATAATTATATTTTACTTAATTAAAGCAACGATGTAAACTACAAAGTCGAAAAATATCAATACCTATGGTAAATATTTCCTTAAAATTGTATAATAACTATATAGATGGGAGGATTCTTTAGATGAACAATCTGCCAATATTAACAAGTGAAAGATTAATACTGAGGTCATTAAACATAAATGATGCGAGTGATATGTTTGATTATGCAAAAAGGGATAATGTGGGGCCTAAAGCCGGTTGGAAACCGCATGAAACAATCGAGGAAACCAAGGAAATCATCAGTAAAATGGTAAGTGAGTTTTTTACTGACGATAATATCGGTATTTTTGCGATTGTCGATAAAAGCAGTTTAAAGATGATTGGTACTTTGGGATTACATCGATTAAGCAAAAGAACGGGTTCCGTTGAGTTGGGTTATGTGTTAAATCCTGATTATTGGGGCAGGGGACTTATGGTTGAGGCCGTGACTACGGTAATTCCGTGGATTTTTAACGATTTGAATTTATATCGTTTAGAATGTTGTCATCATGATTATAATCACCAGTCAAAAAGAGTTATCGAAAAATTGGGATTTACTTTTGAGGGGATAGCACGAAAAAAAGCCGTATTAATCGATGGCACAAGATGTGATTTATATACATACTCCATCTTAAAAGATGAATATATCAATAAAGAATTGCCCTGGCAATAACGGAGGAAAAAATGATACTGACAAATAACTGTAAATTAGTAATGATCGGTGATTCGGTAACAGATTGTAACCGTTTAAGACCGATTGGTGAAGGTAATATAACCGCACATGGTAATGGTTATGTAAATTTAGTAAATGCCTTTTTAAATGTTTTTTATCCCGATAAAATGATAAGAGTTGTCAATATGGGTATTTCCGGAAACACAGTCCGTGATTTAAAAGCAAGATGGGATAGTGACGTACTTAAATTGCAGCCCGATTATGTATCGATTATGATAGGTGTGAATGATGTCTGGCATCAACTAGACAGACCGCATCAAATTGAGGATCATGTTGATATTACAGAATATGAGGAAACCTTGGAATATTTAATTAAGAATACGGAAGGCGTGAAAAAAATAATCTTAATCTCTCCTTTTATTATTGAAAAAAATAATAGTGATAAAATGAGATTAATGCTTGATGAATATCAAAAAGTAATGCATAAACTAGCGGATAAATACTCGGCAATTTATGTGGATGTGCAAAAAGATTTTGATGAGTTACTTAATCATTATCATTCCAGTTTTTTTGCTTGGGACAGAGTTCATCCGAATAACTCGGGTCATTTAGTAATAGCGCGAAGTTTTTTAAATGCCATTGGTTTTGAATGGAAACCTATTAAGTGATAACTAAATAGGTTTTTTTTATGAAAAGTACATATAATAAACTTAGAATTTTCGACAAGGAGATGTGTATTATGTTTGATATTATTACTCGTAATCGTAATAAAGACTTTTATGATTCAATTTTTTCCGATTTTTTTCCGGAAAGCTATAACGGTTCATTAATGAAGGCCGATATAAGAGAAAATGAAACGGGATATTTCCTTGATATCGAAATACCCGGTACGAAAAAAGAAGACATCAAATTAATTACCAATGATGATATTTTGACGATAAACGTTAAAAGAGAAGAAACATTAACTGCGGATAATGAAAAATACATCAGAAAAGAGCGTAAATATGGTTCAATGAGCCGTTCTTTTACGATAAGGGATATCGATAGGGATAATATCAGTGCCAAATATGTCAATGGCGTTTTACATGTTTTTCTTCCGAAGATTAAGGAAGAAGAATTGGACAGGACAAGAACAATAAATATTGAATAAAAAAAATGCTGCTAGTCGCAAAAGCGATTAGTAGCATTTCTTTTAATCTTCCAATAAACGTTTTTCATCCTCTAATTCGCGGATCGGTTTAATGTTTTGCGTAAACTCCAGTGTTCCTAAATAGTTTCCTAATCCATCACGGACGGCGAAGTACCTGATATAAACAAACATTCCATGCATTTGAATCCAGAAGTCTTCATAGTCCTTCCTTCCGTTTTTAAAATCTGTTAAAATCTTTTCCACGATATGGACGCTTTTAGGCGGATGACAGTTTTGTACGGTTCTGCCGATAACTGATTTTGTTCGAGGAAAGATTCTTTCCTTACCATGGGAAAAATAACGGACAACGTCATTTTCATCGATAAAGGTAATATCAACGGGTAAGGTATTTAACATCCATTCTAATTGTTTTACACTAATAATTCCTGTTTCAAAACGAATTAAACCGTCATCAGGCAATGTTTCCGCATTAATTGTTTTATCCTCTATTATCTTTTTTGGTATCCAGGTATCCGGTTTGTCGATGAAAGCATAGCCGAATTCATCACTTTCAGTCTGTATTTTGACCCATTCATCCTGTGTCAGGTTATCTAAAGCCATAGGCAGTAATATTTCTTCTTCTTTAAAGATCATTTCATTGATACTACCAACCAAACGGTTTATTTTAGCCAATAATTCATTTAATTCTAATGTGTCAATGTCGGAGATAACCTCTTTAAGATAGTACCGCACTTCATCATCCTTTCCCCACATTACCTTTGCCGGTCCATAGATACCATATTTTTCCAAATAGGGAAAAAGGAGATTTTCTTTTCTAAGATAATGCCTATCTAATTGATTAATGTATTGTAAATCGTTTTTAATCTTAAGTCTGTTTTTTTCATTATCATCTTCTTTTAATAAATCGAGATGGAAGGGAAATTTCACACTTAAGAAATTCTTCAAAGCCTGATTTTCCCTTAACATCGTATTAACCGGATGTCCGATTGTTGCTCTTATTGGCGTTATACCATGTATCTCTTCAATCGAACCTTTAAATACCGCGGAATGAACATCACATAAGCGTTGTACCTCCGCCACCGGCATACCTTGTTCTATCAGTGCCTGTTCTAATTGTGTTATCTCGTGAGCTGAAACAGAACCGAAATCTTTTTCAAATTCGCTTTTGACCTCTTCAAAGGCTTTTCCGTCATGAAGCTTGATGATTAATTCTTTCAGTTTCTCTTTTCTGAAATTTTTCATATCAATATTATGTTCACGATTATTAATGAATTCACTCATATTTTTCACCTACTATTAACAATTTACTATCATTATATGTTTATCAAATAATGAAAGATGTGATTTGAATCAAATTTACATTTAATATTTTAAAAACAGGGAAATTATGATAGAATATAATAAATATGAAAGGGAGTGTTATGATGAACAGTAAAAAAAGATTAGCACGGTTTATTGGCATAATATTTTTAGCCATTGGTGTTTTCATAATGATAAGAGGGGCAATTTCTTTTTTCCGCTTTTTTTATTCACCTTTTGACAATGATCACTTTATGTTTCCTCCGCTTAATTTTATTTCAATGTTTGGTGGAGCACCTTTTATTGTAATTGGTATGATATTAATTTTTTACAGTGCTATGAGTGAGGGATCAAGTTATCAGCCTCAAATGACAAATACAAATCAGACTTATTATAATCGTACGGAAATTCCTCCTCAGGACAAAACATTTACTAGACAAGTAAAAGAAGAAGTCAATAATAAAGATGACAAAGTCATTTTTTGTCCAAAATGTCTATATCGTAATCCGCTTGATGCTAAGTATTGTTGTAATTGTGGGGATAAACTTCAGAAGTCCAGAACCTGCATGAATTGCGGAAATGAAAATGACGGAAACGCCAAATATTGTACCAAATGTGGCAGTCGTTTATTATAAAAAAAGACTCATACCTGTTAAAAAGGTATGAGTTTTTTGTTAGTCTTCAAGGAAATAATATTTTGGTTTTCTGTTAAAGAAAAAGACACCTACACCACCAATTCCAATATGGGTACCGATTACACTTCCGATTTGGCCGATGATGAATTTCTTTTCTCCAATGCGTTCGATAATTTTATTCTTGACATCAAGCGCAAACTCATAATCATCAGCATGCATGATGCCGATTATCTGTTCAGGGAAGGCTTTGATTCTTTCCACGACGATATCGATAATATGATTTATCGCTTTAATCTGTCCTCTTACTTTTTCATATAATTCGATTACACCGTCTTTAACATGGAGGATGGGCTTAATTTTCAGTAAATTACCGATAATGGCCGATGCTCTGCTTAAACGACCACCTTTAAATAAATACTTTAAATCATTTACGGTAAAGATATGTTCACCGCTTTGTGCCATATCCTCAAGAGTTTCCACAGTTTCTGCAAAAGGAATGTTTCTTCGTACAAAACGTGCGGCTTGTAAGGCCATTAAGCCGGCGATTGCCGAACCGCCTCTGGAATCAATTATTTTTATCTTAGCATCGGGATATTTTTCCAATAATTCTTCCTTAACCATATGAACGGTTTGATAAGTTCCGGATACGCCGGAAGATATTGTGATAAAGATGATATCATCATTATTCTTCACATATTTTTCAATCGTTTCATAGATATCGTTTATATTAGGTTGGCTTGTTTTTATGTCACTGCCTTTTTTTAATTCCTCATAAAGTTCGTCTAGTGAGATATCGATATTGTCTCGATAAACTACCCCGTTGATATTTACCACTAGAGGTACAATATCAATATCATATTTCACAAAATAATCACTTGGTAAGTCGGCCGTACTGTCTACAATAATCTTAATCAATTTATCACCTCATTAATATACACTATTTTCATTAAGTATTATTATTATATCACGAAAATGTCTTAAAAATATCATATTTGCTTAATTTTTTAATTATCTTGTGATATGATGTTTAGTATATAATTTATTTATATTATAAAAATATTTAGGAATTTAATATGATTTATTGGCATAGGTGCATTATTTGGAGTTTGATTCTCTTTTTTATCATTAGATATTGTCGCAGCTGTTACAGCGTTTAAAAGAATTAAATATACTTCATGTGCTTTATTTTATTTTAGGTTTTATTGAACTTTTATTATCCATTGTATTAGCTTATAATAAGCGTTTATTTTTATATAAAATTTTGATTAAAGATGTTTAGAATAAAACATAATAAGAGTATATAGGTGATTAATATGCTCAACTTAAACGGATATTTAGGCACGGAAATAAATGAAACAAGGAAGAAAATATACGAGGATAATAAAGCATTGTTTGATTTGTGTTATGAGATAAATCAGTTCTGTCAGATCTTTAAATATGAATTAAAGGTTGATGACGATGATAATATCGGGATTATTTCAACATTATTATTCTTTAAACTGCTTGATACTTATCAGACAGTGGTTTTATTATATCAATATGGTTTGGACACACAGGCACGTACGGTAAACAGAACGATATTGGAAGGATTATGGGTTTTAAAAAACCTTTATTTAAATCCTCAGGAAACCTTTCAATTGTTAATCGAAGATGAATATTATAAAAAAATCAATATGCTTCATGATATAAAAAATAATCATGATTATTTTTATGAATATATCACAAAAAACAATATTCTTAATGTTGAGGAAGAAATGACCAAATTGGAGGAAAACATGAAAAAATTCGGTATTGAAAAGGTCAGAAAAATCAATGTCAAGGAAATGGCTTTGAATTCTTCTTCTGAATTAGAATATTATTATGTCTATAAATTGTTGTGCCGAGATGTGCATGTTGATACGGGCCAATTGACAAAATATTTTAAAAGTGAATCGGATGGCTCCATAGAGGGTTTTGATGATTCACCAAGTACAAATAATATTGAAGAAGTCCTAATAACCACCGCTGATTTAATTCTAAAAGCAGTTATTTTCTTAAGTAAGATCTTAAATATTGATAAAAAAGAAGATATAAAGTATTATATTAATCGAGTCCATAGTTTTTAAAATATGAGGTGAAGATATGGAAGCTGGAAAAATGAGTCAATTAACCGTTATCCGCGAAAGTGATATCGGTTATATTTTAGGTAATGGAAATAAAGAAGAGGAGATACTCCTCCATTATAATGATTGCGCCGGTAAAAAACTGGATGTAGGAGATAAGCCTAAAGTTTTTTTGTATTTTGATCATAAAAAACGTTTGGCGGCAACGTTACTTGTTCCGAAAATCACGGTGTTTGACTGTGATTGGGTTGAGGTGGTTGATGTTGCCCGTTTTGGTGTATTTGTGGATATCGGTATCAGAAAGGATATATTATTAAGCAGTGATGATTTGCCTTTAAATACTGAGTTATGGCCGCAAAAGGGTGATCTGGTATATGCATATCTGTATAATGACAATGATAAAGGATTATTGATTAAACTGGCCACAAGGGATGATTTTTTAGATATTAAACAACCTGCGCCAAAAGATCTATACGGGAAAAAAATAACCGCCCGAGTTGTTAAATTAGGCAGTGAAGGTATTAATGTTTATTCGGAAGAAGGATATTTAGGTTTTATCCATCACAGCGAGTATAAGAAAGAACCACGAATGGGCGGTATGATTACGGGACGCGTAATCGATGTAAAGAATAATGGTGAAATTAATCTGTCATTAATCCCGCAAAAAGAAATTGCGATATCCGATGATACCGAGGTCATACTCAATTATTTAAACAGTCATTTAGGCAAAATGCCTTTGGGTGACGCTTCAAGTCCGGAAGAGATTAAGGCACTTCTTAATATCAGTAAATCCGCATTTAAAAGGGCAATGGGTAAGCTGATGAAGGAAAATAAGATCAGTCAAAATCAAGATAAAAAAATAACCAGTTTAAAATAAGTTCTATTTATCAGAACTTTTTAACTGGTTGATTTCATTTATGATTCATTTTATTTTATGTCTTATTTTTTACTATATAAAGCCAGAAAGAATTCAATAAAAATAATATCGACTATTACTGCGAGAATCCATATGATTAATGTGATAAAAAAGTTTCAGCCGTAATGAGTCAAATCAAGAATAAATAGGCTTATTCCCTCAATTAAAAGTAAAAATCCACATAACAGATTACCAGCCTTCCAGTTCTTTTCATTAAATTCCGATCTTCTTGTGCGATAACCCATTAAGCCGATATCATCACCTTTGGCATTAGCACACCATAAACTAATAAAACCGGTAATATGGATACCAAACCCATTATCATAAATTTCTAATTTTATCATAGCATATTTTGTCTATGAAGGAAACAAATTCGGGTCTTTGACAGTTGTATAGAATAGAAATTTTTAAAGTTCTTTATATAAGGACTTTTTTTTATTAAAAATTGTCAAATTTTAGTATAAAACTATTG
>JAWLBU010000023.1:0-39045 GCA_041687555.1 Haloplasmataceae bacterium
TAGTTTTATACTAAAATTTGACAATTTTTAATAAAAAAAAGTCCTTATATAAAGAACTTTAAAAATTTCTATTCTATACAACTGTCAAAGACCCGAATGAGGCATTCAATTAAGTAACAAATGCAAAAAACAAATAACGGAGATATATTTTGAAAATCAAAATATATCTCTTTTTTATTACTCATTTATCTAAAATAAATGAAATAGCTTTTTTTGATTGTTATTTAAAAAATATAGGAATATTAAATTATATTTGTTATAATTAAAATGTAAAGAATATAAGGAGCAATTTATGAGATGCGATTGGTGTTTAGGTGATGATTTATATATAAAATACCATGATGAAGAATGGGGTAAACCGGTTTATGATGATACGATATTATTTGAATTTCTAGTGTTGGAGTCGATGCAAGCCGGTTTAAGTTGGATAACTGTATTAAAAAAACGGGAAGCTTTTAGAAAAGCTTTTGATAATTTTGACGTAAGAAAAGTCAGTCTTTATGATGAGAAAAAGATAACGGAATTATTAGCTAATCCGGGTATTATAAAAAATCGGAAAAAGATTGAGGCAGCTATAAACAATGCCAATCGCTTTATGGAAATTCAACAGCTTTTTAATAGTTTTTCAGCTTATTTATGGGGATTTGTTGATAATAAACAGATTATTAACCATTATGATAATATATATGAGATACCTGCAACATCTAGGCTATCTGATGTAATCAGTAAGGATTTAAAAAAACGGGGATTTAAGTTTTTAGGTTCGACCATAATTTATTCTTATTTACAGGCCGTTGGTGTTATTAATGACCATATTGACAGATGTATTATGAAATAAGAAATTAATTTAATTTTTTATGGAGGAATATTATGAGTCTATTTGGGAAAAAGTTAAAAAATGATGAAATCGACAGGAGTTTTATGGAGGAAATGACTAAGGCCGGTTTGGAAAAACACGCCCGGTTTTTATACTCTTATGCCAAAAAAGCCATTTACTTTGACGTCCTGAAAATAGATGAAAACATCATACCGATTGGGAAAACTAAAATTGGCGGCCATCCCGATTTATATGAGGGATTTAAGTGGCCCTTAAATGAAGGACACTATTTGGCCTTTTTAGCTCAGGTTAATCTTGCGGATGTAAGTCATTTCGATCATGATCATATATTACCGTCACGGGGCATGTTATATTTTTTCTATGATAGTAATGACATGCCATGGGGGTATGATATCCAGGATCGGGATGCATTCAGAGTATTTTATTATGATATTCCACTTGATAAGCTAAAGAGATTAGATTATCCCACAGCATTAAGTCATCAATTAGACTCAATATTTCCAGCTGTTGCGGTCAGATTAAGTAATAAATGGTCCTTGCCGAATCTCGAAAAAAAGGTTTTTAAAAATGATAAGTATCTTGACTATATTTCTTTAGAAGACGGTAAGGAAACATATATGCTTGGTTACTGTAAAAACATCCAGGAGGATGTATCACTTTCATGTGCTATGACTAAGCATGATTGTCTTGTTGATCATTTTCATAAATTAACTAAACAAGAAAAACAAAAGCTTAAGTTGGAAAAGGATGAATGGATTCTACTTTTTCAGCTGGATTCAATCAACGAGTGCCATATGATGTGGGGAGATATGGGAATATTATACTTTATGATTAGAAAAGACGATTTGTCTAATCGCCGATTTGAAAATGTGTGGATGATTCTCCAATGTTATTGATAAGAAGGAAGTTAAATTGATGGAAAACTCAGCGGTATATCAAAAACAATATAAAATCGAAATAAGTGATGTTGATTTTAACCGGCAATTAAAACTCAGTAAATTATTTAGTCTTTTTCAAGACGTGGCCAGTGAAGCCGCAGAAAGATTTGGTAAAGGTATCAGCACTCTGGCTAGTGATTATGGTGTTTCTTGGGTTTTGGCAAAAGTACGTGTGGAAATAATACGTTACCCAAATTGGAATGAGTCAATTCTGATAGAAACATGGCCGCATAAAGCTAAAACATTAGAGTTTGACCGTGATTTCTTAGTATACGATAATGACGGAAATGTGATTATTAAGGCGATATCGACTTGGATCATTATTGACATTAATACAAGACGTATCAAAAGGACGGATTCGATTAATATATTATATCCGGAAGTTACCAGGGAAAAGGCAATCGATAAAGAGTACGAAAAATTAAAATCTTATAATAATCCTGAGATGGCCTATAAAAAAATGATTGGTTATAGTGATATCGATTTTAACGGTCATTTAAATAATTCTAAATATATTGATTTTATAACCGACTGTTTTACTCTTGAAAGTCATCGGACCTATGCTTTAAAAGCCATTGAAGTGAATTTTATTAACGAGGCTTTGCCAAATGAAACTCTCGTTCTTAATCGGGACTTATCAAGATTTGCTCAGAATATCATTTATATTGAAGGTAATAATGAGAATGACGGTAAAATCATTTTTAAAGCTTTATTGGAAATAGCTAAAAGATAATTCTTGCATATCAAACAAATGTTTGCTACAATGAAAATGGTGAGTAAAATGAAATTTATAAACGCTAAACAAATTTTATCATCATATTCTGATGGAACGCAGTGGTTTGGATGCAATTACAATATGAATATATATAAAGGTTGCTGTCATGGCTGTATTTATTGTGATTCAAGAAGTGAATGTTATCAGGTGGATAATTTTGACGAGGTAAGAGCGAAAGCTAATTCATCGATTATTATTGAGAATGAGTTACGGAGTAAACGGCAAAAAGGGATTGTCGGAACGGGTGCGATGAGTGATCCGTATAATCCCATGGAGGTAAAATATAAACTAACCAGAGAAGCATTGGAATTAATAAATAAATATCATTATGGTATAGGTATACTTACTAAATCCGATTTAGTATTAAGGGATCTTGATGTTCTGTTAAAAATAAAAAGTCACTCGGAAGCAATGGTCAATTTTACCATAACCACCGATGATGACAATTTATGTAAAATAATCGAACCAAATGTTACCGGATCATCAGATAGGTTTAAGGCATTAAAAACATTATCCGATGCGGGAATATTTTGTGGTATACTATTAATGCCGATTTTACCATTCATAAATGATAACATTGAAAATATCATAAATATTGTAAAGAAAGCAAAAGAATGCGGAGTTAAGTTTGTACATCCTTGTTTCGGCGTAACCTTAAGACAAAATCAAAGGGATTATTTTTTCGAACAACTTGATAAACATTTTGTCGGATTGAAGGATAAATATATCCATATTTATGGTAATCAATACAGATGTTTTTCTCCAAAAAATGATGAATTATGGAAAGTTTTCAAAGATGAATGCATAAAATTAGGTATAATATATAATATGAATGAAATTATCAGTGAACTTAAAAAGACTAAAGGTATGAAACAATTATCATTATTTGATTAATTCTGGAGGTAATAATGAACATATATTTATGGCTTGTCTTTATTTTGGGATGTATCTATGGTGGACTTACTTTATTTGCTTGCCTCTTACAATATAAGCAAAAATTAGTTAATATGACAATTAATTCTTTAATGCTTATCGGAGCGGTGATCGTTATTTTTTCTTCTGTTTTACTAGTAAAGTATAACACCTTGGTTTATCTGATAATTGGTTTATTATGCATACATTTTTTCGCAGTTATTAACGGATATACCCTGTATAAAAAAATCCATGTAAAGCATCACTTGATAAGAATATCTATATCAGTTATTATTGTCGCATTATATATGATTGGAATGTAAAAAAATAACCTGTCATAGGTTATTTTTTTCATGCTCCAATATTTTCTTAATTTTATCAATGACGGATTCAACTTCTTCTTTAAAAGGCGGATCATCTTGTTTTAATAATTCCTGTGCGATTTCCAAATCTTCCTTGGTATAAATGTTTTTTGCTTTTAATTTTTCAAGTTGCTGTTTATGAGAACGATTCATAATATCACCGGTTATAGTCTGTGATTATTGAAGCGGTTTAATACAATCAGGCGAAGAATTTTTAGGATTGTTGACAATTGATGAAACTTCATATGCATCCATTTGCATGGAAGGATAAGGTTTTAGCAATGAATTCAACAAATCATCGTCGGTAATTTCCGGATTTAACCAGATTTTTTCATTTTCCTTAGTTAAAATTAAGGGCATGCGATCATGAATCGGTGCCATTAATTCATTTGGTGTAGTGGTTATGATCGTACATGTAAAGATTTTTGTTCCATCCGTCTTTATAAACGGACTCCATAGACCGGCAAGGGGGACAATATTTTGATCTTTTAAGATGAAGCGGTAGGGAATTTTTCTGTTATTTTCTTTTTTCCATTCGTAAAAACCATCGGCTAGGATAGTGCACCGTTTATTTTTATAGGCATCTTTAAACATCGGCTTGGATGAAAGTGTCTCGGCTTTGGCATTTATGGAAATAAATTTATCATCCTTTGCCCAGAAGGGGATGAAACCCCATTGCAGTTTACCAACCCGGTAATTTTTACCGTCATTTATTATAGATAAGACATTATCTGAGGGTGCGACGTTAAATCTAGGTAATTCATAATCGATTTCTTCTTCATTAATATCGTAACGGTTGTTCAGGATTTTAATTAAGTCATCTTTATTTAAGGCTACACTTATTCTTCCGCACATAATTACTCCTTTTAAGAATTCTTTTTATGTATATTATATCCTAAATTACACTATAAAAATAGGATAATGATATATATAATAATATTACAAATGATTATAAAATAGAATAAAGAAAAGAAGGCGGTGAGATAAATGGATGCGGAAAGCCTACTGAAATTAAATCCCCACATGCTTCTTAGCATCATAAACATGAAACTACGCAGTGAATTTTCTGATTTATCATTACTTTGTGAAGATTTAAATATAGAACCTGGTATAATCGAAGAAAAATTAAACAGTATCGGATATAAATATCATCAAGAAATAAATCAATTTATATATCAAGAATAGAGGTAAATATGAGACCAAGTAAAACAGAAGCTCAAAAACTTATATTAGAAGCCGAAAAGCTTAATCCCGGTCCCTGGGTAAATCATTCATTTAACACCGCAAAAGCTGCGGAAAAAATTGCATCATTTATTCCGGAAATTAACAAGGAAAAGGCTTATATTTGTGGATTACTGCATGATATTGGCCGAAGAGAAGGCATATTTGATTTACATCATACAATATATGGTTATGAATATTTAAAAGCCTTAGGTTATGAAGAAATTGGCAAAATATGTCTTACACATTCTTTTGTAAATCATGATATATATGATTTTAACGGGAATTTTGACTGTAGTGAAAAAGAAATTAATTTTCTGGATAATTATATTAAGAATGTAATATATGATGATTATGATATCTTAATTCAATTATGTGATTACCTGGCTCTTCCAACCGGTTTTTGCATTATTGAAAAAAGAATGATTGATGTTGCCTTAAGAAGAGGTATTAATGATTTGACAATTAGTAAATGGAAAAAGGTCTTCCAAATAAAAGATAAAATTGAAGATAGAATTGGTGAGTCAATATATAAAATACTGAATATTTAGAATAATTGTTTAAATATCAAAATATTTATTATATAATATACTTATAATAAGTTATGGAGGTATTTTATGAAATTTTTTCAATATGCGTACAAACAATCTGAAAAAGGGTTGGGTAAAGCATTCTTATTCTCGTTAGTCTTGGGATTATTATTTTCCATATCAATTTTGGTTGTTGTTGTTAAAGCATTTTCAAGTCTTGATGCTGGTGCTTTGAAGGAATTTGCTGATGAAACTGGTTGCAGAATAGTAAACTATGAATTGACTTGTAATAGGGATTATTATGAATATGATGGTATGATTATTGATTTGGATTATAATGACACCAATGTATTTCGTAATGATGTTATTCTTACAAAAAATAGTATTATCGCACAGGGAAATATATATAATTATCGGGAACTATTGGATTCTTTTGGTAAAGGACCGGATTTTGATGTTAATGATGCTTCTGATTTAATTGAATCCCTAGCAGCTTTTGTTTACGTATTAGTATTTATCTTTACGTTTATCGGCGGAACAATTTACTTTATCATAGCTAATATTTTACTTGCCGCCATTATGCTTGGTATCTTTAAATCATTTAAGAATTATAAGATAAAATATGAACAGATGTATAAGCTTACTATCTTTACAAGCATACCTTATGTTGCCTTTAATGCGTTAACCAGAATGCTTATAGATTATTCTCTCACAGGATTAATTGCTTCATTCTTACCGGTGGGTGGAGGATTCGTCAGAATTATCCTTGATTATGCCGTTATATTTGGTTTGACATTATTAGCTTTTAAAGCAGGTTACCAAGAACCGGTTACAACAGTGGAAATGCCCTTTACGGTAACACCTGAGGACAATCAGCAATAAGTAAAATAATACTAGGTATTTATTAGTACCTAGTATTACTTTTTCCGATTTTAAAATAATATAATAAGGTGATGTATAATGAAATGGCGTTTGCACGGAGCTAATCCTGAAAAATTATACGAACAATTTGGAATTAAAATGCCTGATAAGGTAATTGATTACAGTGACAACGGCAATGCGATTAAACAGGATAAACAATTAAATATTAATTATGAGGCTTATTTTGATGAATATCCTGACGATGAAACAACGGCTTTACGGAAATTGATTTCCGAGAGGGAAAACTTGCCCGTGGAAAATATCCTGTTTGCCAATGGGACAAATGAATTAATTTATATTTTGGCTTCGTTTTATCAAAATAAAACCGTTGCGATATTGCACCCGACTTATTCGGAATATGAAAAAGCATTGAAAGCTTATAATGTAAATGTCGAATATCTCTTTGATTTTAAGGAAATAACGGAAAACCATCGGGCATTATTAATCTGTAATCCGAATAATCCGACGGGTCGGTATTTTAATAATGAAATCATGATGGACCTGGTAAAAAAGCTAAATCAAATGAACATTGATTTAATTGTCGATGAAGCATATATTGATTTTATGAAAGAAAAACATCAAACACTTGATGTTAATAAATTTACCAATATCTATATTTTAAGATCATTGACTAAGTTTTTTCATTTATCGGGTTTAAGAATCGGTTATGTTTTATCAAGCAGGGATAATATTGAAAAAATTAAAACCAGACAACCGACTTGGAGCGTTAACAGTATTGCACAGGTTGTCAGTTTGGCGTATTTAAATGACTTTAGTTTTATTGAAAAAACAAAGAACTTTTATGAATCAGAACGAAACCGTATCTTTTCCGAATTAAGGTACTTAGGCTTTGAGGTGCTTGACAGCGTTGTTAATTTCTTTGTCATGAAGGTTAGTGATGATGAGGATTTAATCAGATTTCTATTGACAAAAGGCATTGTCATCAGGCATACCCGTAATTTTCCGGGTCTTGACGGTAATTATGTCAGAATTACCATTAAATCAAAAGAGGAAAATGATTATTTAATCACTTCATTAAAAGAATATTTAAAAATTTCAAAATAGAAGTCATTGTTTAGAGGAGAAATATGTTAAAAAGAGGAAAAGAAACTTATTTATCGTTAATCGTTATTGTCGCGATGTTAACCTGGGGTGGGAGCTGGGTATCAGCCAAGGCGATTTCAGCTGATATTCCTTCGGAAATAGTCATATTTTGGCGCTTTTTTATGACGTTTATTTCCTTCATACCGATAGTAATTATTTTAAAACCTGTTATCAGAATAAATCGGAAAGGAATAATTCAAGTAATCCTTGGTGCCTCATTATTAGTGATTTATAATTTACTTTTTATTAATGGAGTAAGATTAGGTCTTGCCGGTGAAGGTGGTGTGATAGTAACCACGTTAAACCCGTTGTTAACTTATTTAATCACAAGCATTCTTTATAAACAGAAAATTAATAAAAAGGAAATCTGTGGATTACTCATTGGTTTGGCCGGGGGTCTCATTTTATTTAGGGTATGGGAAGGTTCATGGAGTCTCGGCACTGTCTTTCTCTTTTTTGCCGCATTTACTTGGGCGATATTATCTTTAGACAGTCAAAAATCAAAGGAAACGATGTCACCAATTACTTTTAGTTTTTACACATACGGGATTGCCGCAATATTTGATTTCTTCATTGCTTTACCCAACGGAGTTTTTGCGATGGATAGAATAAATATCAAATCATGGCTTAATATTGTATATTTATCACTTTTTGCGACGACATTTGGTACAACGGCCT
Organism: Haloplasmataceae bacterium; assembly: GCA_041687555.1. Classification (GTDB taxonomy): domain Bacteria; phylum Bacillota_I; class Bacilli_A; order Haloplasmatales; family Haloplasmataceae; genus JAWLBU01. Next base: position 8,280 of record JAWLBU010000023.1, read on the forward strand.
ACTTTATTGCCGCAAGTAAATTAGGAGCAAATAAAGCCAGTTCCTTCACTTTTTTAGTGCCCAGCAGCGCTGTCTTTTTCAGTTGGTTATTACTAGGAGAACGGGTGGAAGAGGTTACCGTCTTAGGCGGTGTGTTGGCCTTAGTAGCCGTATATATAATTAATTATCGAAAAGTGCATGAGTTTAAGTGATGTAGAGGTTAATTATGATTAAAAAATATATCGGGAGTAGAATGTTTTATCGGGAATTACTTATTGTTGTCTTTCCGATAATCATTCAATTTTTTTTTCAAAACTTCATAAATTTTATAGATAATATTATGGTCGGACAATTAGGAGAGGGAGAAATAGCCGGAGTGGCTATTGCTAATCAATATTATAAAATCTTTTATCCGGTTGTCGTTTCAATTTGAACCGGTGCGGCTATTTTTACCGCACAATTTAACGGACAAAAAAATTATGCGAAGATGCAGAAGGTTTTTGCGATTAAGCTCACCTTTCCTTTTATGATAACATTCTTATTTTTTGTGCTTGGCCTGTTTTTTCCGGATAAAATAGTTGCTTTCTTTGTGGATAAGGGCACGGAAGCATATTATTACGGTATAGAGTATTTAAAGATTGCGATATGGAGTTATTTGCCTATATCAATATCATCGGCTTTTGCCTTTACCTTTAGACCCATTAAACTTACGCATATCCCGATGATTGCCAGCATAATCGGGATGGTTTCCAATTCCATTCTTAATCTGTTTTTAATATAAGGATTATGGATATTTCCCGAATTAGGTGTTGTCGGGGCAGCAATCGGAACGGTAATTGCCAGAGTTTTGGAATTATTAGTTTATGTCGTCGTTTACATTAAAAATGATTATCCATTCAAAACAAAATTATGGAATTATTTTAAGTTTGACTCTACTTTAATTGGAAAAACCTTTATAAAATCCTTCCTTTATTTATTTATGAAGTACTTTACACGCTGGCACTAACCTCCATATTCAGGACATATAGTCAATTAGGAGAGAGGGAGATTAACGTTGTGAACATAGCCGATATCACCAGTCAGGTCATTTTTATTCTGGCAAGCGGTTTAGGTACGGCAACAAGCATCTTTGTCGGTGCTAAGTTAGGCAATAATGAAATTGAAGAGGCGGAAAAAAATGCCGATTATCTATTGGGGTATGCCGTGTTTATGGGCATGATAATCACCTTTTTATTAAGCACCTTGGCCTTTATTATACCGCAATTTTACAATATTCATGATGAAACAAGAGTTTTGACCACATACGCAATCTTAATCCAGGGACTCTTCGCACCTGTTTTAATGCTGACGAGAATTCCATTCTTCGTTTTAAGAAGTGGCGGAAGAGTCTTAGAAGTTTTGTTTTTGGATTCCGTTTTTATGTGGGTTGTTAAGGTTCCCGTAGCTTTAATTTGCGGTTATGTATTTCATTTTTCCATTATCCCTTTGTTTTTTGCGGTTGAAGCCACGAGAGTTCTCAATGCGTTAGTCAGTATTACTTTTTATAAACAAAGAAAGTGGTTGAAGAATTTAACCGAATAATGTATAAAATTAGTAAATTTATACAGAATATTATAACAACTAGATCATTCTTAATTGGGATGTGCTAATTTAGAATCCGAACTAGTCAAAACTCTGTCGATTGACAGAGTTTTTGTTTTATGAACCACTTGATTTATAATGCCTCACACCATAGTTCCATATTAATAAACAGGGAAAAATAAACAGTATTCCGGACGGCGGGATGAGTGAATAGAAGAGATTGTTTTTCTTCTCTAATATAAACATCAGTGGAAGATAATTGACCGTTCCGAAAGGAATGACGAAGGTAAAAAAATTTTTTACCCAATCTTTATAAATTGCCAAAGGATACTGACTGATTTCCCTGCCGCCATCGGTAAAAATGTTAACTACTTCCAGTGCCTCGATGGTCCAAAAACATAAGGTTGCTCCAAGAATCATGATTCCCGTAAAGATGAAAATACCACTGATAATCATTAAGAGCATCGTTATAACCTTTAGGAGAGTCCAGTCCATATTTAGATTAATAAGGGCGATGTATAAAACAATAAAGCTTTGAAGCAGTCTTCCGACTCTTGTTATTTCAAATCTAGAGCCTAATATCTGCACGACAAGATTTCGTGGTCTAACCAGGAATCGGTCAAAATCGGCGTTAACCACCAAATGAGAAAAATTATCGAATCCTCTCGCAAAACACTCACTTAAGGAAAAGGCAATATGGATTACCGCATAGCATAAAGCAACCTCATATAAGTTCCATCCTTTAATCTGATTAAACCTTTGAAATAGAAAGTACATGGAAATAAAGACCGTAAACGGGACAAAAAACTGACCCACGGAAAGCAGGATAAATGATGTGCGATATTGCAGTTCGCTTTTTAATAAAATGCTTAGATATTTAAAATAAATTCTCATTCTATCCTCCTTGAACTACTACTCTTTTTAAAGCCTTTTTCATCCATGATTTACCGATTATAAGTAAAAAGATAATCCAAAATATTTGGATGAAAATACTGGTAATAGCTTCTTTTATACCGATGTTTCCCGCATAAATTCTAAACGGTAAGTCCGATGAATAACGGAATGGTAAGAAATAAACAATTTGTTTTAACGTATCGGGCATAAGCGGAACGGGAATAATTAAGCCTGATAAAAACTCACCGATAACACCAAATATCAGTAACGAGCCCACCCCTGACAATGTATAAAACATGGAGATATATATTAACATTGATAAGGCGACAATGATTAATAATCCTAAGATCAAGGTGATTAAGAAAAGCACAAATGTGAGAAAGTCATCAGGTAAACTAAACCGATAAGGCTTAGGTAAGAGAGAAGCTACAAGTAGAATTGGCAGAAAACGCAATAAGGCGCCCGATAATCTTTGGGCCAAGATTCTCGCGTACCACATATAATATAAGTTATATGGTCTGGATAACTCATAGGCAATATCGCCTTTAGTTATCAGATTAATGATATCATTATTCCGTAACCACAACATGATGAGCACCAGAAAACTCTGCTGGAGCCAGACAAAAGTAATCAGCTGTTCTAAGGAGATCGGCTGAGGGGCATTAGTACTTTTGTAAAAAGCTTCATAAATCATAATATACATAAATCCCCAAAAAAATTGCGTAAGAATTCCCGCAAGGGCAGCCGATCGATATTGTAATCCTTGGAGCACACGCATTTTAAATAATGATAGATACATCATATTTGATACTCCTTATAAAGCTCGACAATTATTTCCTCGATTGGACGGCTATCAATTGTTATATCCTGCAGCTCAAGATTAAGTGACAGTTGATTAATCACATTTGACATGCTGATTTTTGTGGTATCAAGGGCTAGTTTGATTCTTTCTTCAGACTGCTCAAGAATCGTACAGGGAATATCAAGCGGTTTTTTCATCTTTGTATAATCGACAGTTATTATTTTTTGTGAACCAAATTTATTTTTTAATTCATCCAATGTGCCGGCTAATAAGATTTTACCTTTTCCAATCAAAATGATTCGGTGGGCTAAGGCTTCAATATCATGCATATCGTGAGTGGTAAGAATAATGGTTACTTGTTTTTCTTCATTAATAGTTTTTATAAAATTACGGACGGCTAATTTTGAGACAGCATCGAGTCCAATTGTTGGTTCATCGAGAAATAATATTTCCGGATTATGTAACAGTGAAGCACCAATTTCACATCTCATTCTTTGACCCAAGCTGAGCTGTCGAACCGGAGTAGATAGAATATCTGATAAATCAAGCGTTGATGTTAATAAATCTAGGTTATTTTTATATGTAACATCAGGAATCTTATAAATATCCTTTAACAAGGTGAAGGAATCTATTACCGGAACATCCCACCAGAGTTGTGACCTTTGACCGAAGACAACACCGATATGTCTCACATAATCAGTACGGTCTTTCCAAGGTGTGTATCCTAAGATGTTGCATTTTCCCGCATCGGGTACCAAGATACCGCTCATTATCTTAATTGTGGTTGATTTACCCGCACCATTTGGACCGATGTATCCGACTATTTCACCTTTTTTTATGTGGAAGGAAATGTCATCCAGCGCCTGAATAATGGTGTAATCACGCTTTGCTAAGGATTTTAGAGCTTGAATTACACCTGTTTTTCTTTTCGCTACTTTAAACGATTTATTTATTCCAGATATCTCAATCATCTTATCCTCCTTATAAAATTAATGAAAACTTTATAATTATAACTATATTCTGTCATTATGTCAACAAAAAAAACCATATTTCTACAGTAAAATATGGTTTAATTATTATATATCATTGGCTTCTTTTTGCTTTTCAGCTATTTTAACCAAAAGTTTTAAACTTTCCTTTTCCAAAGGTTTAATTGTTTTTTTATAATACTTACACTTTTTAAAGCATTGGTCGTCACGTTCTGTTACGAATAAACAGATTTTATCAAAAACATCGCAGTGAATTTCTTTAACCGCTTTAAGTTTTAGGAAAACTTCTCTGTCCTGTCTTTCCAGTTCTTCTAATTCTTCAAGATAATTAACTGATATTTTATTTTTTTTCATTTAAGTCACTCCAAGTTTCACATTATTTACATTATAGCAAATATCAGTTAATTATGATAGTTAAATCACTTATTTTTCGAATATTTATAATGATAGAAGGATCGATTTTGATTTTCATTGGTAAAATACATGGTCTGTGACAGAGATTCTAATTCGTTATCACTTGCACTATATAATGCCTTTTCGGTTTTAATCTCATCATTGTCATCTTTGAATTTTTTGGTCACAATAAAATACTCGGTATTCTTATCAATTAAAAAATCATTATCCTCGGTAAGAACGGCATAGGTTTCTTTAAGTTTATTGTGATTGGCATCGTATTCTATTACGGAATATTCAATTAAATTATTTATATATATAAAGTTAACCGTATATTTTATTGTTTCATTTATTTTATCATTTTTAACATTATAAAAAATGGTTGTACTCATTTTTGCACCTAAGGAATTGCAGTACCAAATGAGATCGCCTTCATAGAAGACAGTCCCGTCCTTTTTTTCAAATATTGTTTCCAATCTATGACAGGACTTATTTCCTATAGATACATGAACATCCACGGTAGTATGTTTGACAAAGGCACCGTCATCATCAGTGTATTCTTCATATATAATCGGATTCAGATACGGACTTATTTCTCTTTCGTCAAAATAATAATAATCAATTATCGGTTCATTATAGAGAGGTACTTTAGTGTCGTGCAAAACCCGAAAACCGATTATTTGCTTATAAGTATTATCGTTTAATTTATTTTCCGTAGTCTTTATTGCCAGTTGGCATGAAGAAAGAACTATCGCAAAATAACATGAGATAAATATGAATATTAGTCTTTTCATAATTCCATCCCCCCATCCTTTTCAACAGTATAACTAAAGACATAATGAACACGGTTGTTGTTGATGTCCAAGGCATTTACCGGTACCACTATTCTCTGATTATAACTCTTATTGATATTATCGGCATGATATAGGGTACGGACATAATAATAATTGCCATTATGGTCCTGATATTTTTCAACGGTCATAAAATCCGCCGTATTTTTATCGATCAGGATATTATGTTCTTTATTATGCAATCGGATGAAATCATTAGTGATTTTATTATTGTTTTCATCGAATTGCACTACTTCATAGCTTTCCAGATAATCAATATCAATTAAAGTCATTTCAATTTGATAACTTTTAACATCATCATATGATATTTTAACCGTATTATCGCAAATAGTCTTTTCGGTTAATGGTTCATAATTTAAATTAATAAATGAAATATTAAGACAACTTAAAGTATCCGTATCAATAAAATAATCCATTTTGATTTTTTCGGTATTTTCTGATAATTCGATATGGACACTACCAAAGTATAAACTGAATTCCAAATCAGAATCATAGTTGATTGGATCATAATAGATAGGATAGTAATCAGTTTGACCGTTTTCGGCTTGAATTTTAAATGCTTTTACAATTCTTGTTGTTTCCTTTTCAGTCGTCGTAGAAACATCAACAGCTAATTGACAGGAATAAAGCAATAAAAGTAAACAACTAAATAAATATGATTTAAATATCCTCTTCATTTACATCATCTCCCCAATTTTCATCAGCACAATATTTAATGATATCACCGGGTTCACATTTTAATATTGTGCAAAGTTTATTAAGTGTGGAAAATCTAATCGCTTTAGCTTTATTACTTCTTAATATGGATAGATTAGCTTCGGTAATACCGATGATTTCGGCTAATTCCTTAGAAGTAAGATTATTCTTTTTGATTATTTCATCCAAATTAACGTAAATACTCATTTAGATCGTCAAACTGTTTTCTTTATATATTTCGTAGCTTTGATTCATAATTAGTGATAATAGGTAAAAAATTAACGCTAAAACGATTGGGGTATAAGGAATAGTGAAAGTAATACTGATATTGGCTAATTTATCAGTATTCAGTAATTGATATCCATTATATATAAACTGATATAATAATGTAATCAAGACATATAAGAAGTAGACATAGGAACATTTTTTTAGTAACATTACATTATCTTCGGAAAATAAAATTTCCGCTTTGAAATTAAGCAACAAGTCATGTAAAAATCTTATCACTATAAGTGTGATTATTAATGTAGAGAAGATAAAGATGCATTCAAGGATGATTAGAAACTGTTCATTTTTGACATTTGTTTTAGAATATGCATCTTTATATACAAGCGGGATTAGAAAAAAGGTTATTAAGTATAAAAATACATAAACGATTTTTTGGATATTTAATAAAATACCCGATGCTTTAAATAGATTTAATTTTTCTTTTTTTGTATGTTTATAAAAAAGGTAGACAAAATAAGTTATACTGAAAATTAATGTGATATAGATGAAACCCAAATTAACGATTTTTTGAAACAGTTTTAAGTATTCATTCATGTCATCATTTTCTAAACTATGGATGGGTAAATTCGAGATCGCATTTGTATCCGTAAGCACATCAATCTGACTTTTGATTAATGACGGATTAATGTGGTAATACAGGGATATACCGATTAATGCTGAGATGATTAAAGTAAATAAGACATCGATAAAACATATTTTTTCTTTTTTTCGCAATTTCCTTACTAAATAGATTAAAACAGGTAAAAATGATATTAAGGTAAATAAAATAAGCGCAATGACGTTGCCGAGTTTACTTGATAGCGAAAGTGATTTTAAAATATCACTTATAATTTTAAAAGGAAAGCTTAGTATATCAAATATAAATATTTTTTTTGGATTGTCAATTTTTGTGTTTAGTGCTAAGATAACAGTTAACAATGTAATAGCTGTAATGATAATAAAACGGATTTTTGATTTATGAAAATCATATAACACATAAAAAAGTTTATTAAGCATAATACCTCCTAATTATTGTTTTTCGATAATTCCATTAATATTATATGCGATAAATTATTGTTTTTCAATAATTTTATATAAAAAAAGGATTTTTTATGTTAAAATGATAAAATAGACTAAGGAGTGAGTAAAATGAATAAAACGATAGATATTATTAAAAATCGCTGTTCTTTAAGAAAATACGATAGTAAAATGATAAAAGATGAAGATTTGGATTGCATTATCGCCTCAGCATTAAGGGCTCCGACAGCCGGAAATATGATGCATTATTCCATCATCGTCATAAAAGAAGAAAAGATGAAAGAAAGATTAAGTGTTACCTGTGACAACCAGCCTTTTATAAAAGAAGCACCGGTGTTATTAGTTTTTTTGGCAGATTACCAGAAATGGTTTGATTATTATCGGATTAATGATGTGATAGGTTTTTGTGAAAAGAATGGAGAGGTATTCCATGGACCTACTGAAGCAAATTTGTTTTTGGCGATAGAGGATGCATTATTAGCGGCGCAAAATGCGGTTATCGCAGCTGAGTCACTCGGAATAGGTTCTTGTTATATCGGTGATATAATGGAAAACTATGAGGTTCATAAAGAATTACTGAACCTTCCAAGGTATGCATTTCCGGTAGCTCTACTTTGCTTGGGATATTATTCAGAGAATTATAAAAAAACAATCAGAAAGCGATTTCCAAAGGAGTTTGTTGTTTTTAACGAAACCTATCAATATCTAAATGATGACAAAATCAAGGAAATGTATGCTGATTTTGATAGTCGTTTTACGATTGATAATAATTATGGCGCAAAAAATTACGCGCAATATCACTACACGGTAAAAACAAATGCCTCATTTACGCAGGAAATGGCAAGATCAATTAAAGAGGTACTGAAAATATGGAATGGTAGTACTGATTTCTAAATATCATTGATATTATAGAAAAAAATAATTTAGAAAGAAGGGGGATAAGATGATTTCACGATCATTAAGGCAGTATTTTTCTTTATTACCTCAGTATTCGGAGTTGCGGATCCAGGAAAACAGAATTCACAGCATGAGCTTTATGAACGGGAACATGATCGTAAATTCAAAAACCAATATTAATGGCGTTAGTGCCAGGGTTTACAATAGCGGGGCATGGGGTTTTGCCTCGAATTCGGAAATTAACGATGACAGTGTCCAAGAGGTACTTAAGGTTGCCGGTGATAATGCTTTATTTCTTAATGCGCGACAGAGCTTACGTAAAGAATTATTTCCGCAAACAATCGGAAATATGAAAAAGGATTTTCGTTCCAAAAAACAGGCTTTATCGCAGACGGAAATAAAGGATTTCTTAAAAACAATCGACAACTATATTGCGGAAACGTATCCTAATGTGGCACAAAGATATGTGGGCTTCCGGGGGTTATCGATGGAGAAAACACTCTTGACTTCGGATGATTCCAGCTTTTATTCATTTGTTCCGACAACGGCAATATATGTCCAACTGACTCTGTTAAAGGATGGGGTTCCGGTCAATTTATATGATTCAATCGGCGGTCCGGGAGAATCACAAGAGTATTTTATGAACCCAAACGACTATTTTCCGAAAATTGATCGGTTGTATCAACAACTGGTTGAAAAAAGTGAAGGTATTAAGCCCAAGGCAGGATTGTGCGAGGTTATTCTAGATTCTGACATAGCCGGCATTCTAGCCCATGAAGCAATCGGCCATACGACGGAAGCTGATTTAGTTTTGGGAGGATCAATTGCCGGTGAGTATATGAATCAACAAGTTGCCAGTCCTTTGGTCACGTTGGTTGATTTTGCCCATAGTTATCAAGGAAAGACACTCACAATACCGATATTTATGGATGATGAAGGAACCGTTGCTGAAGATGTGGTGATAATTGAAAACGGAATATTAAAAAATTATATGCATAATAAAGAAACTGCACGGTTATTCAATACGGTTCCTAAAGGAAATGCCAGGGCATGGCAGTTTAGTGACGAACCATTAATTAGAATGCGTAATACGGCGATACTTCCGGGAACTAGTAAATTAGAAGATATGATAGCTTCAATTGAAAACGGATATTACTTGACGAAAACCTCAAATGGTCAGGCTGATACAACCAGTGAATTTACCTTCGCCGTCAATATGGGGTATGAAATAGTAAACGGACAATTAGGCAGAGCAATTAAAGACAGTACGATATCAGGGATTGCCTTTGATGTTTTAAAAAGTATTACGGCTATTTCTGATGAGATGAAATGGCCGGGTGCTGGTGGTATGTGCGGTAAAAAGCAACCGATTCCGGTAGGAATGGGTGGTCCGTCAATAAAATGTAAGGTCAATATCGGGGGTGAATAATATGGCAATTAATGAAGTTTTGGAATATACGCTTACGAAAATGCAGGATTTGGTTGATAAGTGTCAATGCAGTGTTTCCCAGAATCGGAAATATGAATTAAATTTGGACAACGGTGAGATTTCGTTATTAAGAACTACAATCGATAATCAATTCTCCGTCACGGTAATAAAGGATCATAAAAAAGGTTCAATTTCAATTAATAAGGTTGATTATCCTTCTATTGATGAAGCCTTGAATTCCGTTTTAGATATTTGCTTAAGTTCAGAACCCGATGAGGCTCATGATATTGCGGCTTTGGTTGAAAATAAAGAATTTTCCTACGGTGATGCCGAACCTGATTTAGATAGGATGTATGATTTAATAAAACAATATGTCACAGATGTTAAAGAAGATTATCCGACGATTAAATTAATGGATACGGCTATTAGTTTTACGATAACCACGAGGTATCTCATGAATTCCAACGGTGTTAGTTTTAAGGAAAATCGGGGAATATATGAATTTTCCAGTTTGTTCGCCGCAAAAACAGGTACGAAGAGTTCATCATTTAATTATTCGGGTTATTCCTTAAAGAAATTATCGGATAATTTATTGAATCACGGCTCATTAAAACGGGTTTTGGAAGAAACAACCGACCAAATTGACACAAAAGGAATCGAAGGCAAATTTAAAGGTGAGGTTATTTTTACGCCGGATTGTATGAACAATATCATAAATGCGGCGGTCGGAATTTATTTGACTGATGACCAATTAATCGCCAAAACCAGTATCCTTCAGGACAAATTGAATGAGCAGGTGGCAAGTCCTTTATTTACTCTTCATGCTGCGCCAAGAAGCGAATTAATCGATGAGGGGTACTTTTTAACCTATGACGGTTATGAAGCTTTTGATATGACAATCTTTGACAAAGGCGTATTAAAAACCTTTGTATTATCGCAATACGGCGCTAATAAGACAGGATTGGAGAGAGCAAAGAATTACGGCGGTTGTTATATCGTTGAACCTGGGGACTCCCTTCTTGAGGATATGATTAAATCCGTGGAAAAAGGAGTATTAGTCAATCGGGTATCGGGCGGTCATCCTAATAATAACGGTGATTTATCAGTGGTGTTAAAAAACAGTTATTATATCGAAAACGGTGAAATTAAACATCCTTTGACAGAATCAATGATATCTTTTAATTTAAAGGAAGCACTTGCCAATATCGTCGAAATATCAAAAGAGACAACTAACTTTGGCAGTTGTATATATCCATATGTTAAAATTAAGGATATATTAATATCCGGCAAATAAAAATGAATAAAAAGATATATTATGCATGCATGATATATCTTTTTTTGTAAATAATAAATTAAATTCTATATAAAATAATTGACACCAGTTCTAAACTGTGTAATAATATATGTAAACTAGTTTACATATATTATTGATGGAAGTGTAAACTTCTTGTATGTTCTGTGAAATACATGACAAAGATGTCAATCATATGTAAATTAATAATATTTTTGGAGGATAATATGATTATTTGTAAGAATTTATCGTTTTCGTATGCACCTAATAAGAAAGTTTTGCGAAACATTAACCTAAATCTTGAGGATGGGAAGGTAGGAGTTTTATTAGGATTAAGCGGGGGTGGAAAAACCACTTTACTTAAATGTATAGGTAAGAATCTGACTACATATAAGGGATCGATCAGTACTGATGATAATTGTCGTTATATTAGTGAACTTCCGTCATTTGCGGAAAAGCTGACCGGTGTTGAATATCTAGAAATGTTACTGGCTTTGGGAGGAAGTAAAACCAATGATTTAGTGAACAAATTAATTGATAGTATCGGTATCAATAGAGACTTACATAATTTAATCAAGGATACATCCTTATATACCAGAAAAGTCTTAATTCTTTTGTCATCAATTTGTTTGGATAGTAACACAATATTATTGGATGATCCTTTTAATGGACTTGATCGCAATTCGCAACTATTAGTCATTAAGTTGATAAATATGTTAAGGGAAGAAAAAAAGACGGTTCTTTTAGCAACTAACTTAACTTATTACGGATTTGAGATAGCCGATGAGTTATTTTTACTACATAAAGGAAAAATAAAAAGAATACCAAATGGATTTGAAAACAGTATTCATTATGAAAACAGTATTATGCAATTATTAATGAAGTAGGTGTACGGATGAAAAATGTCTTTCGTGAGCCTGTTAATGCTTTGACCCATTTATTTGGGGCATTACTGGCAATAATTGGTCTTTTTATTTTATTAGTTATCACAATTAAAATAAAAAATACGCCGGTTAATATTCTTTCAATCATCATTTTTGGCATCAGCATGATTTTGTTGTATTTGGCCAGCGGTATCTATCATATGATTAAGGGCAGTGATAAAGTTATTTATTATCTGCAAAGAGTCGATCATTCCATGATCTTTATCCTGATTGCGGGAACTTATACGCCCTTTTGTCTGTTAGGTTTATCGGGAGGATGGAAATGGACTTTCATCAGTGTTATTTGGGCACTGGCCGTTGTTGGTATTATACTGACCGTTTTCTATCCGGGGATGCCGCGTTTTATCAAAACGACTCTCTATATCATGATGGGGTGGATAGCGATTATTGCCATTTATCCGTTATATTTGGCATTATCATTAAATGGAATATTATTTTTAATTTTCGGGGGTATCGCTTATACTTTGGGCGGAGTAATATATGGCTTGAAAAAACCTAATTTATCCTATTATTTTGGTCATCATGAATTATTTCATATCTGTGTGATGCTGGGGACGATATTACATTACTGGTCCGTTCTTAAATATATTATCTTAAAATAAGGATTTTCTAATATATATATATATATGGGAAGTTCTTATTTTTTTATGTATGGAAGACATTGAAATGATAAAAAATAAGAAGAAGTAATGCTGTGGCTAATGAATAGAATGTAAGATAAAACTGAATTTTCACAAAAGGTTGGTTAAATACCTTACTTGCGATAAACGGAATAACTGTAAAATATCCGATATATAACGTAATAAACCATAATAGTTCAGAGTCAAAATCGATATTGATAGCTGTTAATATTAGAATAATGACTAAAACAGGATTACAACAGACGAAATACTTTTACATTTGTTTGTTTGAATAACTGAATCATAAAGGTTTTATTCTTACAGGATTTGGTGGATTAGGTTTGTTAATCAAGTATATCTTTGCAAGCTATAATTATTATAAAAATAAAATAAAATAAGATAATTAAAAAGCTTTCCGCGTGGGAAAGCTTTTTAAATTATTGTAGAGGAATAAGTATTTTATATAAAGAAGTATTGGCGGTAACATATAAATAATTATTAATAATGATTATTCCTGTCGGTCTTTCCGGCACATCGATAATCTTAATCTGCTTACCATTCTTATCATAGACAAAGATATATCCTGCGGCGATATAGACGTTTCCTTTACTATCGACTGCCGTATCAATCTCGCCTTCTTCAGCGAATAGTTTAAAGTTAGATAATTGACCATCGGGATTAATGAAAAATGAGTATGTTTTCTGAGCAAATTCATCAGCCACAAAAAATGGTTTGTTGATCTGTGCTTTTCTAAGAGTATGAGCTCTCAGTAAATCATCATTTTTAGGCAGATAAACCGACTTATCAGGAGAAACATAATTTTCCTCACTTTTTTTCATGACCACATCAAGAAAATCATGTCCGTCACGAAAGCGGTGACCCGGATGAACGGATATTTTACCATAATGGGTTGTTGGTTCTAATACCATTAAGGTGTTAATACTGTCCGTTGGATTACAGGTATAAACAGTCCCTGTTTTTGTGGTTATAATTAATGAATTGGACTCATCAAATACTAATGCCTGCGGATTAATCGGAGCATCACATATAAGTTGTAAATCCTTGGACCACTTATATATCGAATGATATTTACTATCGACAAAGTAGATATTATTTTCGTTATCAATAGAAAGTCCATCAATATAATGAAATCCGCCGATTAATTTCTCGATATTATCTTTTTTGATGATCTTTTTAGGTTTATTCCCTGTAATACATAATCTGGCGATTTCTCGTGAACGAATATATTCATCCGTTGTTTCGTCATACAGGGTATCGCTGAAGGTATATTTACTTGGGCTATAAACATGTACACCTCTAAATTCAAGATTTGTTGAATTTTTTGTTTTAATTCCGTACGGATAACGGGTTTCCATCCATATTACCCGATACAAATAGACGTTTGCGAAGGTAATATGGTGGCAATTATTTATGTATAACGGTAAACAATTGGCGCTTTCTCCTTTTTCTGCTTCCGTTTGGAGGTCATATATCTGCCAGTTTGAAACATTTTCCAGTTTTATTTCATTCCGTACATGATGCTCTATTGATATGCCATAGATTCTTCCTTTAGTACTTGTATCGGAAATGTATATACCACCTTGAGCATAGGGACTGGCTGTCCAAATATTTTTAAAAGTTCCCCCACCGTTATTAGTTATCCAGATACTCCAAAACTGACTGTCCCAGCTTCTTTCCGGATTTCCATCGGCAGTACGGCTGTTATTATAAACGGGAACCGGGCTGCCATCAGGGTAGTACGTTCCATGTCCGCCGATTATCTTTACGTCATCCATTAATGAATTTGTTCCTGCCATCCACTTTACCGCCATGGCTCTATTATTTATCCCCCCGGTATCTAAACCGATCCCGGTTATGATGTTGTTACCACCATGGGATGATTCCAATAATGGCTTTGGCGGTCCGGGTTTATGAAATTCCGGTGTTCGATCCTTTAAGACAATTTGGGTCGCTATCGGGCTTAACCCAATAAGTATCGTATCGTTTTTTAAGAAAATAGTATCGGAGACAACATATCTGCCCGTTGGAAAATATAAGACATTATATTTATTTATCGCATCTTGAATTACTTTTGTATTATCGGTTTCGTTATCACCGATGGCACCTAAGGTGGTTATATTAATCCAGCTATCGCAGGCAGGCAATTTCGGTAAATCAGCTAATAATACATCCGGTAAATCCGTTATGCTTTCATAAGCAAAAGTTGTTTTTATATCAGGCATTTGTCCTAGATCGGTTATTTGGTTACCGTGGCAAAAATCTGTAATTAAATATCGAGATTCAGGACTATTAATTTCTTTATTACTAGGCTTAAAGTAAGCAAGTGTGTCAACATTATCACAATAAACATCTTTTAGGTTAATTTGAGTGCGGGCATTATTTTCATCACTGATAATTATGGCCGGTCTTGAAATATCCTCTAATATGGATTCGGTTAACCATAGTTCTTCATCCCGGTTGTCTCTTATTTTAATTGCTGTCGGAACATGATGAAAATGATTGCCGACTATCGTAAAGCCTCCTTCTTCAGTTTCGATTGCGGCTTTTCTTTGACCGGTAAAATAAGAATTTATTAATAAGAACGGCCAACTAGGTGAAGGTTTTGTGGTAATGATTCCGTAATCCCCGCCAAAGAAACGACAGTTGTCGATCTCATTACCCACCTGCTCAACTCCTGCCTTGCCTGAACCAATATGAAAATCAATATTGGAAAGGAAACAATGTTGGGCAAAATGCGAGCGGATGGCTACGGCACTTGGATTTCCATCTTTAATTATTATGTTGATATTACTAATTGCACTGTAAAAAGTTCCGGGATTAGCATCACGTATGGGTTTACCGACAGGGGGTCTATCGCTTACAAAATGAATCATGTATTTATTGATATTTGTCTGAAAACCGGGTGTATTTTCACCCAGAATAAATGTTGGACGCTTTTTGCCATATCCTATAAGTCTTATGCCTTTCCAAACATAAATTGTTTCGGAAATCAGATATTCTCCCTCCGGAATAAACACGATCCCATATTTTACTGTTTCCTGTACTTTATTAATAGCTTCTTGTATTACTTTAGTACAATCTGTTTTACCGTCATTTGCGATATTAAAATTGTCTTTTGTGAGATATATTGCTTTAGGATCATATAATTCATTTGTATATATCGAGTTAGGATTAAACATCATATCCTCCAATAAAACGTTTTCGTTAACTTAATTGTAAACTTTTATTATGAATTAAGCAATAATAAATTAATTATATTTTTCTTTCCATTGTTACTTAAGATAATTCACTAAAAAATTGAAGTATAATCAAAAAAATATTATTTCAAATGATTGTTAGCTAAACAACCATTTTTAATGCATTCATACAAAGATCAATGTATTAAATAAGGCTGATTAACTATAGAGAATTATTAACTTATTCAAAATAAATCCATAACTATATTATACGAGGGGGTTAACCCTAGAACGTAAATTTGGTCAAGTAAAAAGAAAATATAATTTAGATTTGATTATGACAAGACTAAAAGATACAAGTGAGACTGTAATCGGTCTTACTTTTTTGGTAATGAATTTAGAAAAGAGACTCAAGTTTACTTTTGTTCAATTTTTTAAAAGGATTAATTGTTTTCCAGTAAAATCTACTCTTTTAAACAAATTTTAGTTGTGGATAAATCTAGCCCTTTCTATAATACTTAAAAATAGAATCCTAGCAAAGAAAACGTTGTTTATCGGTTCACTTAGTCGACCACTATTAAATACAGAAGAAGTATAAGAATTATGTCGATATTTGATAAGCCTTTTATAAAATGTATTGATTTCGTTTTCATATGAGATTGATTCATTACTTTATTTTTATTTTTAGCTGCATTGTTATAAAAATTATGCTATATTTAAGATAAATACAGAAAGGGGATTTTATATATGAAAAAATTTATTTTTCTTTTTACATTCATGTTCCTAGTTAATCTTTGGCAAATTCAAGTTAATGCTGAAATTGTAGATAGTCAAGAAGTAATTATGCCAAATAGTTGTATTGGTCCTAATTTTTGTCTTGAACCTGACCCAGGTGGTGGCGGAGGAGGTGACAAAGATGAAACCTCAAAGTGGCTTGATTTAGAAGTAGGATTTTACAAAACATTCGGTTATTTTACAGAATATGGCGAGCAACATTATTATTATTTCACGGCTGCAAAAGATGGATATTATAATTTTCATGTGAAATCTGATGATTTGTTTGGTTATAAAATTGGGTTAGATATTTCCCTTAGTGAACATAAAGTCGATGGTAATACAATATTTTATAAAAGTTATTATAGTGAATATTATTATGATAGTTATAACAATGATAATCAATATTATTTTAATCAAGGAGAGGAATATTCTTTAATAATAAGTAATTCATCAATGGAACCATATGAGATGGGGAAGTATTATTTAGAAATAGAAGTAAGAGATGATAATTCTGATGCAAATAAAACTAATATAGATGCATTACCTGGTGGGCAAGTTGACTCAACAATTGATTATGAAGGTGATGTTGATTATTATACATTTACAGCGCAGGAAGATGGAGTATGGGGATATAAGGTTACTGGTATCTTAAATGCTGATATATCAATAATATGCAATGATTCTGATATATTGTATAGTAACCCGTTTTGGACTCAATATGGTAGTGCTAATTATACGTTAACTAATTCCGAGTTTTTTGCTTTTAAAGAAGGAGGACATTACACTATTAAAATTAAAGGTTCAAATATAGGAACCTATAGTATTAATAAATACAATGATATTGGTATGCAAACTATCGAACTTAATAGCAAGTCTTTTTCTACAAGTGTGATATATTCTTATCCTGGATATATTGATGGATATCAGGGATATAAAATAGGTTATTTTGTCACAAAAGATAAGGCAAAATTGTTTATTGACTCATTATCTGGAGGTACACTAGTAGATATAGGACATTATGGTATTGGTGTTATTGTGGGGGCAATTTCAACAAACGCGTTAGGTTTTGCTACAGACACCCTTATTCTCTTGGACAATTTTGAAAAATTAATGTTTCTCGACTATGCAAAGCAACAAATAGATGAAGTGGATAGTGAAGGTATTTATATAGCTTTAAGATTAGAAAATGGTTCAGTAAGCAGATATCAAATGACTATTGGCCCATGGGACCAGAATACATATTATTATAGCGATGTGTTCTATTATGATTATAGAATAACAACAGATGTATATTAAAGAAGGTGAATTATGATACAAATTCTAATTTTTAGTATAATTTTATACATAGTCGCATTTATTACTTTATTGATTAAGAATAAAATTGCCAAAAATAAATTCGTATTTATTAATGTATTAATTATTTTCTTAACACTATGTTTAATGATTTATAATATATTTATTGAATATTCTATAGATGATTATGGTATAAGAAAAATTATTATCTTGCTTATGGGATTTACATTAAATCATACTGTCGTTGAATTAAGTAGAGTGTGGTTTAAGAAAATACATTTCTTATTTTCTTTTCTTATTTTTGTAATATTTGTTATTTATATGGTTATTTTTATAAAACCTTAAAATCCTCTCTTTGAGATGCCACATTTCCGTTATAATTATTTTATTTTTTCAAATAACACTAATATGTAAAACAATGATCATTATTATCTAAGTAATATGCGTAAAAGTTTATTTTATATAAAAAAGTCCCGTTAAAAAAAAGGAGGATTAGAGGCGTTATTATATCAAATGTCAATATGTAAATGGAAAGGATTACCTGAAAAATATGATGAGGGAGTTGATTGGTGGAGAAATATATTTAATTGGAAAGAGAGGTATAGAAAACATAATCTGGATATTTTAATAATAATTGCATTGGATAATAAATCTCGTGACTGCATAGGTCATGTCATATTTTATCAAGGTATAGAAAATAGTAATCAATGGTTATTAAGTGATCTAAAAATATCATATGATTATAGATTAAATGGTGTAGCCACTAATATGATTAAAACCGGAATAGAGAAAATTAAATCTTTAAGCGGCAAAGAAATAATTTCGTTTATTGATAAGGATAATCATCCATCCATCAATCTGCATAAAAAAATAGGGTTTGAAAAATCAGGTTATGAAAAATTTGACGATATTATCAAGCGTGAAAATGAAAATAGTTTTAAATTAGAGTTAAGCCAGCATATATAGTTGAAGTTATTACGGGTAAAAAGCACAAGAAATTTTTTGATTTTTCTTGTGCTTTTTATCTTGATTGTAGTATAGATACAGGTCTTGTATTGAACATATTAAAACCAGAAATTTCTTCGATAAGGTCTTTGAGGAAATCTGCGAAATTGCGGTCTGTGAAAAGCTCTGCTTTTATTTCGATGTGCAAAAGATTTGTAGGTTGTTTTGATATTATTAAATAGATCAGCAATCATAAATAAGGTTTTTAAATCGATATCCATAATAATCTTCCTTTTTAATCATTCTATAATACATTATGATTTTTATTTATGTTATTGTAAGGACATAAAAGCATAAAAGTGATAAATAGAAAAATAGTACAATATCGGTAAATATCTGTTATAATTAATTGTAGTTTAAATTAAAAAGGAGCTAAAAATGAGTGCAATATT
The DNA here is from genome assembly GCA_041687555.1 of Haloplasmataceae bacterium. GTDB lineage: Bacteria > Bacillota_I > Bacilli_A > Haloplasmatales > Haloplasmataceae > JAWLBU01. The sequence goes on from JAWLBU010000023.1 coordinate 27,615, forward strand.
AAAAATTACGGATTTATCGATGAAATTCGGTGATAATAAAGTACTGAAAAATATTAATTTGGAAGTGGACGCCGGACAAATAATCGGCTATATAGGACCGAACGGTGCGGGAAAATCAACTACGGTAAAAATAATGTTAGGCTTAATCGAGGGTTACAGTGGTAAGGTGGAAATATTCGGTGAAGATATCGCTAAAGGTGGATTAGAGTACAAAAGAAAAATAGGTTATGTTCCTGAATTAGCAGAGATTTATGATAATCTGACGGCAAGGGAATATTTGAGTTTTATCGGTCAATTATACGGATTGAGTGATAATGTTGTTAATGAAAAGATTACCTCATTAATGCAATGCTTTGGTATAGGCGAGGTAACTGATGCCAGAATCAATACTTTTTCAAAGGGAATGAAACAAAAAACTTTAATAATTTCCAGTTTAATGCATAATCCGGATTTGCTATTTCTAGATGAGCCGCTTGCGGGATTAGATCCAAATAGCGTGATGATTATTAAGGAATTATTATCACTGTTAGCTAGTCGTGGCAAAACTATTTTTTATTCATCACACATAATGGAGGTTGTTGAGAAAATAAGTGACCGGATAATTCTCTTAAACAATGGTAAAATTGTTGCCGATGGCAGTTTTTCCTCTCTACAGGAACAATTACATGAAGGTACGGGGACGCTTGAACAGATTTTTAATCAATTGACAGGATTCAATCAACATTTGGAAATAGCCAATGATATTATGTCAATCATTGAGGGTTAACTATGAAAGATTTTTTCACTTTAAAAATATTAGATCGTTTACAATTTATCTTTAAAATATTAAAAATTGACTATCCTGTTTTGCGTAAAATTCTGCAAGTCAAATTTACCATGGACGCCAGGCGTGTTCCTACTGCCTTCGGGAATTCTTCAAAATATAAAGAGGATAAGAACTACTTTTTAACATCGTTATTAATTTATAGTGCTATGGGATTATTTACCATCTTACCGTTTTCACTTATGGTCAATAATCACTTGATTCAAATGTCATTAATCTTTGGTATTTTAATGTTTTTTATCACATCTACGGTGATAGCTGATTTTTCAACGGTATTATTAGATGTGAGGGATAAGGCAATAATATTAACAAAACCGGTAGAAGCAAAAACCTTGTCAATCGCAAAGTTCATTCATGTCTTTAATTATTTATTTAGCATAACGTTTGCCTTAACCGGACTAACGATTATAGCTTTATTCATTAAGTATACTGTCGTGGAAAATATTACTTATAGTTTACTCTTTTTATTGTTGTTTGTTGCGGAACTGGTATTATTGAATCTTATTATCGTTATTTTAACGACTCTTCTATATTTATTTATTTTAAAATTTTTTAGCGGTGAAAAGCTTAAAGATATTATTAATTATGTGCAGATAATAATGATTATTACTATAACCGTAGGTTATCAGTTAATTGGAAGATTAATTGAAGCGGAAAATCTCTTTAATATATACCTAAAAGATACGTGGTATCAGTATTTATTGGTTCCAGTATGGTTTGGCGCACCTTTTGCTTTAATATTTGAACATAACTTAGATATATCGGTTATAATCATGTCCCTATTAGTTGTGATTTTACCTATCATATCGTTTATCGTTTACCTTAAGTTAATTCCTACATTTGAAGCAAGTTTATTAAAACTAAATCAAACGGAAAAGAAAAGAAAATACAGAGTAAGAAAATTTCAATTGGCAAAATATTTCATTCATAATCACGAGGAAATGATTTTTTACAAGTTTTGCCTAAAAATGATGAGTTCGGAAAGAGACTTTAAATTGAGGGTATATCCGTCCTTGGGTTTTGCGATAATCTTTCCCTTCATCTTTCTTTTCCAAGGACAAATATCCGTTAAAGATTTAGCCGATTCAAAATTCTATTTTTATTTATATTTTAGCGCGATTATGTTGCCACCGGTGGTGATGATGTTAAAATATTCGAAAAATTATAAGGGATCATGGATTTATCAGGTGGTACCAATTAACAATATGAATGCGATTAATAAGGGGTCTTTAAAGGCTTTTATCATTCGTTTACTGTTACCGATTTATCTAATAGAGAGTACGGTTTTTCTCTTTTTGTTTAATTATAAAATATTACCTGATTTAATCGTCATCTTTCTTACGATGTTAACTTTTACTGTTATCTGTTACCGGATTGTCGGTGACAAATTACCGTTTTCAGAATCTTTTGATAATTATAATAAAGGGCAAGCTATGATTGTCTTTCTGTTACTCTTTATATTGGGGATTTTCGTGTTATTTCATTTACTGGCGACATTTATCCCGTTTGGAATCTATATTTATTTAGGATTAATTTTTATCATTAATTTACTTGTGTGGAAATTTAGTTTTAGGAGAAAGCATAATGGAGTTTGTACATTTAACGAGACAAGATGAAAAGTATAAAAAGGAAGCGATATCCCTATTACAGGAAAATTTCAATTGCTATAATAATTACAGTGAAGCCAAGTCCGAAGTCGAAGAGCTTACTTCTCCGGATAGAATTTGTATTGGTTTGATTGAAGATGGAAGTTTGATTGGGTTAATCGGAGGCATTAACATGTATAACGGTCTTGCCTATGAATTGCATCCTTTGGTAATAAAAAAGTCACATCAAAGGAAAGGCTATGGTTCTAAGCTAATTGCGGTTTTTGAAAGAGAAGTTCATAAACATGGCGGTATAACCATCTATCTTGGATCCGATGATGAAGATAATCAAACAAGTTTATTTGGTGAGGATTTATATGTTGATTTGTTTGATAAATTAAAAAATATCAAAAATAAAAATGATCATCCCTTTACCTTTTATCAAAAGAATGGGTACAAAATTGTCGGTGTTATCCCTGATGCCAACGGTATGGGGAAACCTGATATTATGATGGCGAAAAGGGTGGGATTATGAAAGATTATGTCATGGTTATCGGTTCGGCAATGATTGATATAATCGGTAAGGCTCAATCCATGGATAACGTCTGTAATCCCGGTAATGTCAAGGTTTTATTCGGAGGTGTAAGCCGTAATATCGTTGAGAATTTATTAAGAATTGCCGTACCAACAAAGTATATTACCGTTTTCGGCGATGATCCTCTCGGGACATTAATGAAACAGGAATTATTTGAATTAGACTGTGATTTACAATACAGTCTGACGGTAAAAAAACAGACGAGTATTTTTATGAGCCTTTTGAATGCGGAAAATACGATGGTAAAAGCGATTGTTGATAGTGAAATAATGAATTACTTAACGATGGATTATTTAAAAACGGTGGGGGACACCATTAAAAATGCAAGATTAATTGTGCTGGATGTCAATAATCCACAATTTATAAGTGATTTTGTCAATTACTTCGGGGATGTAAATATAATAATTGATCCTGTTTCACCCGTAAAAGCCTTAAAAATCAAAAGTTTTTTACCTTATTTTCATACGATTAAGCCTAATCTAAAAGAGGCTGAAAGTCTATGCGGTTTTGCATTAAATAACGAGGAGGATATAAGAAAAGCTGGAAGTTATTTTATATCCCTCGGGATCAAAAATGTCTTTATTACCTTAGCGGAAAAGGGCGTTTATTATAAAAATAAGGATGAGGAAGGCTTTATCCGGGTTGAAAATGTTAATGTGGTAAATAAAATCGGTGCCGGAGATGCCTATGTCAGCGGGATTTGTTATGGATACCTCAATAATTTACCATTAATTGAAACTGCCAAGTTTGCCTATGCAATGGCTTTGGAGTCATTATCGAGTTATCATAATGTAAATAAAGAAATTGATATAACAAAAATATTAACGAGGTTGTATAATACAAGTTTTAAAATACGGTCCGACAATGAAAAAAGCATTATCCTGTAAAGAGGAAATGCTTTTTTACTTTATTAATTATCAACGAATAATGATTTGTCTAAATTAAGATGATGAATAAAATCCTTGATATCGTTTAACTGATTACGATAATCTTCTATGATACTCTCATCAATAGGATAAAACATTTTTAAATCGAAGGTATCAATTTTCGTATCTATCGCGATATATAATTGGTTATTGATAAAGGAAAATGTTATTCTGTTGCAATATTTTCTATCCAATTCCAAAAGTTTTTCCATAAAATGAGGTGTCAGTATGTAGAATGCCTCATGTTCATTATCGGAATAAATCGCTAATTCGGAATTAAACTCTACCGATTCGGTTTTAATCCGATTCCAACCAAGTAATTGATCAAAGAAATTAGGCTGATTGACGATAATGTTTGAAATAAAGCGTTTGTTGAATTCAAATTTATAAACCCTGCCTAAAAAGACGGTAACAACTCTGGTATGTTTTCCGCTTCTTCTGACATCCTCTAGTTTAACGTCCGCGGCTTCGAATTCGACCCCCTCATATTCGCCGGACATAAAATCTTCTGAATGATAACGATCCTGTCGGCGCAAGACTTTTGAGTTATATATTTCTTCGGGGCTAAATCCTCTGTTAACATCGAATATGCAGTTGGGATAGATTTTTTTTATCTCTTTGGGTAAATAAATGGATTTAAATTGATTGCTTAGATTTTTAAATCCCTTTTTTGCCATCGCAACAATTAATCCTCCGCCGGCAAATCCGATAAATAATAATGGTATCATACCTGGAGCAGATGCTCCTAAAGGCATCCATAAAATAAAGGATATTCCTAGCGCAATATAACCGATCATACACAAACTTTCATAATGTGTTTTTTTGGTTTGAAAGTATGCTAAATCCTTATCCTCCATATAGCTCCTCTCCTTCCTACTTAATTATTATAACATAATTTATTCCATAATGATAAAATTTTGAGATGATTAATATCATCTCATTTTGAGATGATTAATATCATCTCATTTTGAGATGATTAATCAGTCACTAAGCGTTTTTCACCGGTTAGTTCCTGTAAAGGCTGGATATTTTGCGTTACTTCCAAAACTCCGACATATTCACCGGACTTATCAAATACGGCGAAATAGCGGATATAGACATACATCCCCTTTAGTTTGATCCAAAAATCTTCATGATCCTTTTTCTTGGTTTTAAAATCCTCAATCATCTGATTAACAATATTTACACTTCCCGGTGGATGGCAGTTTTGCACCGTCCTGCCGATAATGGCTTTTGTTCGTGGGAAAATCCGTTCCTTACCGTGGGAAAAATACTTTACGATGTCATTTTTGTCGATAAACGTAATATCAAATGGCATATGATTAAGCATGAGTTCCAATTCATTAACTGTCATAACCCCTGTTTCAAAATGGATATTATCGTCAATATTTCTTTTTTCATCCTGTTTTTCCGTTATTTTTTCCGTAAACTTCGGAGGTATCCATTTTACCGGTTTATCAATAAAGGTATAGCCGATGTTGTCGCTTTCATCCTGTATTAATAACCATTCATCCTGTGTAAGAGTTTCCTCACACATGGGAAACAAGATATTCTCTTCTTTAAAGATCATTTCATTAACCTGTGTGACGATATTTTCGATTTTTTCTATAATATATTCGTTATTTTTCGTTTCATCTTTTAAATCTTTAATGGCTTCTTTTATTAAATCACGGATATCGTCATCAACACCCCACATTACTTTAGGCGGACCATATATTCCGTATTTTTCTAAATAAGGAAAGACTAAGTTTTCTTTACGGAGATAATGATTGTCTATTTGCGATAGATTTTCCAAATCTCTGATTAGTTTATCCCGGTTTTGTTTAGTATCATTTTCTTTTAACATATCGATGTGTAGCTGAAATCTAATTCCTAAAAATTGCTTAATCTCCTTATTTTCTCTTATAAATGTATTGAGCGGATGTCCCGGTGTGGAACTTAGAGTTGAATTTCCATGTATTTCTTCGATGGAGCCCTTAAAAACTGCCGAATGTACGTTGCATAATCTTTGTACCTCCTCTACGGGCATTCCTTCCATGATAATGCTTTGTTCAAGAGCGGATATTTCCGAGGCGGAAATATGACCGAAATGTTCTTCAAACTCCTTTTTTACCTCTTCGAACGCTATACCTTCATGTAACTTCATGATTAATTCTTTTAATTTTTTCTGACGGTTAGCCCGATTATTTATGAATTCGCTCAAAATTATCACACATCCTTTATTTTATATTTATACATATATTGTTTTTAGTATTGGTTAAATAATGCATGTTTGCTATAATTATGATAGTTATAATTGTTGCTATGGAAGGATATTATGAGAATAACTAAAAAGGAAGCAAGACTTTATTTATTAGCCTATCAATACTTATTACCAGATAAACAATTGGTTGGAAAAGAAGGTATCTTAACTTATATTAATAGGGTCGGATCGATTCAATTTGATCCGCTTATGGTTATTGATACCAATCCGCATCTGGTTTTACAATCACGAATCAAGGATTATCAAAGGGATGATTTGCCGGAGTTGTTGTATAAAGACCGGAAGTTAATCGACGATTGGGATAAGAATCAATGTATTTATCAAATTGATGATTGGCCATATTTTAAGCGATTCAGAAACCATGGATTGGATTATTACCGGAATATTGATGTTAATGAAGAGGATATCAAGCGGATTAAATCCCAAATAAAGGAAAAGGGTCCCCTATCATCACTTGATTTTGAAGATGATAAGAAGATTGACTGGTTTTTCGGGGAAACGAAAATAAGTAGGTTATTATTGGAAAAAATGTATTACAACGGCGAGATAGCCATACATCATAAGGAAGGCGTACGTAAATATTATGATTTAGTCGAAAATGTCATACCTCGTGATATTTATATAAGGGAAGAGCCTAATAAAAATGATCAGGATTTTTATAACTGGATTATTGAAAGACGGATTGGCAGCATTGGATTACTCTGGAATAAGGCTAGTGACGCTTATTTAGGCATAAGTAATCTAAGTAGTAAATATCGCAATGAAGCTTTTAAACAATTAGCGGATCATAAAAAAATTATGGAATTAGAGATCGAAGATATTGAGCAACCTCTATATATTCGCTCTAAAGATTTACCGGTGCTTAATAATATTTTAAATGGTATTTCATATAAACCGAAAGTATCATTTATTGCGCCTTTGGATAATTTGCTGTGGGATCGGAAACTGATTAAAGAATTATTCAATTTCGAATATACCTGGGAAGTATATAAGCCTAAGGCAGAAAGAATATACGGATATTATGTCATGCCTATTTTATATGATGATGAATTTATCGGTAGGATTGAACCGGTATTTGATAAAAAGAGCAGAACATTGAATATCATTAATTTATGGTTTGAAAAAGAGGTTACGATAACGAAGGAGTTATCTAAAAAAATTGATGAAGCTCTAAAGGAATTTGCCAATTATTTACATGCAGAGAAAATAAATATGAAAAATCAGTAGACTTTATATAGACAATATAATATAATGTTTATATAATCAATAAACAAAAAGGGTGATTATCTATGGATTTATCAGAAATTTTTTGGGGAGCTTCTGTTGAGGAATTAAAAAGAGGTTATGTTGAGAATAAGGAACATGACAAATTAATTTGTTTATGCTGTGGAGAGGTATTTGAAATAGGTGTTATCTATCATCTTTCCGAAAAATACTTGGATGCCAGAAAAGCTATGGATGTGCATATAAAAGAAAAGCATCAATCGATGTTTCATTTTTTACTCGAGATGGATAAAAAATACACCTCATTAACAGAAACACAAAAACAGTTAATTAAGCAATTTTATGAAGGATTAAGTGATAAGGAAATTGCGAAAAAGATGGACGGTAGCACATCAACAATCAGAAACCAACGGTTTCAATTGCGGGAAAGAGCTAAACAGGCTAAAGTTTTTCTATCCATAATGGAGATATTGGAAGAAAAGATGAATTTTATGGATGATGAAAAATTAATCCCGATTCACCGCAATGCCACAAGTATTGATGAACGTTATGCTATTACGGAAAGTGAAAGAGACGAATATTTGAAAAAATATTTTCATGAGGAAAAGCTTATCAGTTTCCCGAAAAAACAAAAACGAATAATCATTATCTTACAGCATATCGCGAATTTATTTGATAAGAAAAAAATATATAAAGAAAGTGAAGTAAATGAAATATTAAAAACAATTTATCATGATTATGTGACGATTAGAAGATATTTAATTGAGTATGGTTTTTTAGACAGAAAAGCGGATGGCAGTGAATATTGGGTTAAACTGTGATGGAGAAAAAAATATTAGAGACGGATTTATCTTTACCTGTAAAGGAATTATTAATTAATAAAGGATTTAGGGTAAATAGCGAAATTGAAAGTTGTGATATTGCCGCAATAAAGGGCGATGAACTAATAATTGTCGAATTAAAAGTAAGCTTTAATTTAGAACTGATTTATCAGGCAATTAAAAGACAGAGGCTTACGGATAATGTCTATATCGCAATTCCCAAATTAAAATTAATGAGGACAAAAAAGTGGAAGGATATCTGTTTATTGGTAAAACGCTTAGGTTTAGGACTTATCGTCGTTAATTTTCAGAATGAACCATACGCGGAAATTATAATTGAACCATCTCTGTTTGATATATCTAAGAGTCAGAAGAAAGCTAATAAAAGAAAACAACATTTAATAAATGAATTTAACGGTCGTAGTTTGGATTTAAATACCGGTGGCAGCACAAGAAAGAAAATTTTGACGGCCTATAAGGAAAAAAGTTTATATATCGCTAGTTGCTTATATTTATTGGGACCATTATCTCCTAAAGAATTAAAGATGTACGGGGCTGACAGTAAAAAAACCAATTCCATTCTGTCAAAAAATTACCTTAATTGGTTTAAACGTATTAAAACAGGGTTATATTATATAACCGAAGAGGGGATTAAGTCTATTTCGTTATATCAGGAAATAACTTCAATACAAACAGAGAAAATTGCAAAGTTATGTAATAATAAAGACACTTAAAGCCCCTTTTTTAATAATGATATTAGGAGAAATATATGATATATAGGCTACTAGGAAAATTAGAAAAAAAGGTTAATTCTAATGACCATGACAAAATATTAGTATTAATGTTTATTGCCTGTTCATTTATCATATTTGGGCTTATGATTGATGCGCCACAGAATATCATAACCGGTATGAGAGCTATTATTTTGGATAGGGATGCATTAATTACTGATTATATTAAAGTTGGCGGAATAGGTGCCGCCTTTATTAATTCAGGATTATTGACGTTAATTTTTATCCTGCTTTTATACTTTATGAAGGTTCATATAAACGGTATCAGTTATGCCGCGATTTTTTCCATAACCGGATTTGCCCTATTCGGGAAAAATCTCTTCAATGTTTGGTTTATTGTCATCGGTGTGTATTTATTCTCCTTGGTAAAAAGGGAGAAATTTTCGAAATATATCTATATAGCGCTTTTTGGTACGGCAATGGCACCCATTGCCACCGAGTTTATCTTTACTGACATCTTACCTTGGTATTTTGGTGTTCCGATAGGCATTTTACTGGGAATTCTAATAGGTTTTATTCTTACGCCATTATCCACGCATTTATTGAAAATGCATCAGGGCTACAGTCTTTATAATATTGGTTTTACGGCGGGATTAATTCTGACGGTAGTTGTCTCAGTTATTAGGTCCTATGGTTATAAGCTTAATCCAAGGTTAGTTACCTCATCGGGTAATAATCAGGAGTTCGGTATTTTTTTGTCAATATTATTTATATTGCTGATAATTGCCGGTTTTATTATGAACAAAAGATCATTTAGAGGTTATTTTAAAATCTGGAAATATGGCGGTCGACTGCTTTCGGATTTTATCATTATGGAGGGTTTTAATTTAGCATTGATTAATATGGGGATTACCGGTTTAATCTCCTTAGGCTATGTTTTATTAGTCGGAGGACAACTAAACGGACCGACAATCGGTGGAATTCTAGTCGTTGTGGGGTTCAGCGCCTTTGGTAAACATCCGAAAAACATTTTACCGATCTATTTGGGCGTGTATTTGGGTGCACTTACTAAGATATGGGATATTCACGAACCTGCGGTTATTTTAGCAGCGTTATTTGGAACGTCTCTTGCTCCCATCGCCGGTGAGTTTGGCTTTTTAGTAGGTATTTTAGCGGCTTTTCTTCATCTATCGGTGACATTAAATGTCGTAATGTTACACGGGGGATTAAATTTATATAATAATGGTTTTTCCGCAGGGTTGGTAGCCACATTTTTAGTACCGATAATCTTAATCTTCAGAAGGGATAATTATCATGAATCATAAAAGACGTGTCGCAAAAATAGTGGAAGAGTTAATTAATTATTTTTATAAAATCGATGTGGTTAATATCCATCTTGATATCATTGACAACAATGAAATGTTTACGATTGTGTTTAATTGTGAATTTACTTGTTTAAAGAAAGAAGATATCGATTTTTTGGTCAAAAATTTAAGCTGTGAAAAACAGGAAGAAATTGAGGAATATTACTGGGAATTAACAGGTGAAAGTGACGAGGAATTATCAATTATCGGAATGATGATTGACCAGTTTGAAATAAATGTTAAAGATAATGTCGTGGAGTTAATTTTATATCGCAGAAAATAAAAGCTTATAAGCCATTTTTATTTTTATAAACCAAGGTGATAAAAACTACTTCGAATGTGATTGAAAGGTAATAAAATAAAAGATATGTAATTAAAAGGATCATTAACCTGGTATATGAATTATGATTAATATGATTTTCCATATTTATTCGATAGATACTATTTATCAATCCGATAATACATAGATATAATAGTGATTGAAAAAAATTATTTTTTATTAGATATAATGATGATTTGAATAATTTTTTATAGCTTTTTTGAATTACGGCTATATAGGGTATGAAACGAAAATAAATGATGAAAGTAAATAATATTAAAATAAGGAATAAAAAAATAAAGGATCTTACTTGAGGAATAAAAACGGCAATTGACAGTAACAGATAAAAAATAAGAAGACAAAACAAGAGATATAATGTCGCGATAAAATAATATATACCGCTTATAATTGTTTCCTTAAATATCTTATCGTTATCATCGGCTTTAATTAAGTTATTCTTACTTTTTACCGTAATACATGTGTTGATAAATACCGATAAAGGTATCAAGATAAGGTATAACTTTGCCGGAGTGCTTGCCAAAGTATAAAAAAATAAGATTATTAATGAGATAAGATAGGTCATAAAAAAATAATTTGCCTCTTTATAGATTAATTGAAGGGATTGATTGATAACTTGCCTTAGCGTAATTCGTTCCATTTAATCACCCCAAATAACATTCTCAATTAATACTATGTAGATATTTGTAAGAAAAGACTGGATTATTATTTTATTCCTTGTTATTTTTAAATAAAGGTAGTTTATTCGGTCATTTTATAAT
>JAWLBU010000024.1:0-37535 GCA_041687555.1 Haloplasmataceae bacterium
TTTTAAAAGATATTACATTAGCATAACAATATTTTAAATGGTTAAGAGCTTAAAAACCCATTGTTTACAATAACTACGGGTTTTTTTAATATTTAAAACTGTAAAAGTCAGGTTAATAATGATATCTTTACGTAAAATAAAATTTATCATATTGAATTATATGTTATAATAATTATACAAAAGTAATTTTTATATGAAGTACTAAATAGATAATGTTATTTAATAAAAAATAGTAAGGTATACTTACAAATATTATTAGATGAGGAGAAGAAAAATGGAAAAGAAAATAATATTTACTAAAAATGCACCTCTTGCTATCGGACCTTATTCACAGGCGGTAAGGGTCGATAATATGTTATTTGTTTCCGGGCAAATTCCGTTAAATCCTGAAACGATGACAATAGTATCAGATGACATAACGGAACAGACTCATCAAGTGTTAAAGAATTTACAGGCAATCTTGGATGAAGCAAAATACACATTTGAAGATGTGGTAAAAACTACCATTTATATTAAGGATATGAACGATTTTGCTAAGGTTAACGAGGTTTATGGGCAGTATTTTACCAGTCATAAACCGGCAAGAGCATGTGTAGAGGTAGCCAGACTACCAAAGGATGTTAAAGTTGAAATTGAACTTATTGCGGTATTATAGGGAGTGATTTAATGGTAAATCCTCGTTTGAAAAGAATGACTGAAGAGTGGTTAATTGAGGCATCCATATCGGATATTCAAGAAAAGCTTTCCGCTGGTGAGGTAACATCATATGAACTTGTACTGATGTATTTAGACAGAATAGCCAAATATGATAAGGATGGTCCAAAGATTAATTCTATTTTAGAAATTAATCCGGATTGTTTGGCGATTGCGGCAAAGCTAGATACCGAACGAAATAAAAAAGGTATGAGGAGTATGCTTCATGGTATACCAGTAATTTTGAAGGATAATATCGATACCGGTGATAAAATGCATACCTCGGCTGGGTCTCTTGCGTTAAAGGATTCGTATGCTTTAGAGGATTCCTTTGTTGCTAAATGCTTGCGTGATGCCGGGGCAATTATCCTTGGCAAAGCCAATATGACTGAATGGGCCAATTTCATGTCATATGATATGCCTAACGGTTACAGTTCACGCGGAGGACAGGTTTTAAATCCATATGGTCCGGGTAAGCTTGATGTCGGTGGTTCAAGCAGCGGTACTGCCGCAGCCGTGGCCGCTAATTTTGTGACAGTCGGTATCGGTACGGAAACATCCGGTTCGATTTTAAGCCCGGCAAGTCAAAATTCCTGTGTTGGAATTAAACCGACAGTCGGTTTAATAAGTCGATGTGGAATAATTCCTATATCTCATTCACAGGATACGGCCGGACCGATAACTAAATGTGTCAAAGATGCCGCTATTATTCTAAATGCTTTAGCTATTGAAGATCCAAATGACCCTATCACTGCTACTAACTTCAATAAAAATGTCGATTACCTTGAATTCTTGGATGTCAATGGTATTAAAAATATGCGATTTGGAATATGTCGCGAACGTTTTTTTGATTATCTGAATGATGAGAAAAAACAAATAATCAATAACGCTGTCGCAAAATTGACTAAACTTGGTGGTAATGTCTTGGATGTTGTTATTCCGACACTTAAGACAAACTGGAATATTGATGTCTTGTTACATGAATTCAAAAACGACCTGAATTATTATTTAAGTAAACTGTCACCTTCGGTCAAGGTGAAAACTTTAAGTGATGTCATTACATATAATGAAGATCATAAAGAAAGTGCCTTGAAATACGGTCAGGCGGTATTATTAGAATCGGAGAAAATCAGTGGTACGTTAACTGATAAAGCATATATTGAAGCATTGGAAAATGATATTTATTATTCCAGAGAAGCCGGTATTGATAAGATACTTACCGATGAAAAACTTGATTGTTTAGTGTTCCCTAATAATCTGGGTGCTTCTATTCCTGCCAAAGCCGGGTATCCATCCATTACCGTACCGGCGGGTTATACTAGTGCCGGAGAACCTGTCGGAATTACTTTTACGGGAAAGGCATTCAGTGAACCGACTCTCTTAAGAATTGCCTATGCCTTTGAACAGGCAACAAAATATCGTCGTCCACCAAGAATGTAATTTACTTTTCACAAAGCAAACAGAAATGTTTGCTTTTGTTGATTAATTGTGAAAATATGCACTTATAGATTATAAAGCATTTTCATTTTTGATTCTTATTGAAAATGGTATTAATAGTTGTATAATAGAGATTGTGTTTTATAATCGTGATAGAAAGAAGATGTAATATGTCATACCATTTTTTATTAGATATAGCGTTAATTTTATTAAGCACGAAGCTCTTGGGAATATTAATAAAGAGATTTCAAATGCCTCAGGTCGTCGGAGCTTTACTTGCTGGTTTGATATTAGGACCGGCTGGTTTGAAGGTGTTGCAGGAAACAGACTTTTTAAAAAGTCTCGCGGAATTGGGTGTTGTTGTGATAATGTTTACCGCCGGAATGGAAACAGATATCCATGAACTTCGAAAAACGGGTAAAGTAGGATTTTTAGTGGCGTTAATCGGTGTTATCGCTCCATTACTAATGGGATTTGGCTTAACGTATTTTTTCTATAGGGGAGAAGCTAATGCTTTTATGAAAAGTTTCTTTGTCGGAGTAGTTTTAACCGCTACATCCGTGAGCATCACAGTTGAAACCTTGCAGGAAATAGGAAAATTACAGACAAAAGTAGGAACGACAATTTTAGCCGCCGCTTTAATTGATGATATATTAGGACTGATAGCTTTAACTATTATCACTAGTTTGGCCGGTGCTGATGTAAACATCTTTATTGTTTTAGGAAAAATAATCTTATTTTTCTTATTTGTCGTCGTAGTTGGTTTTGGTGTTTCATATGTAATGACCTGGTATTCAAAAAAGGTTCAACATGTAAATCTGCATCGGTTCCCGATAGCCGCCTTTGTGGTATGTTTAATAATGGCCTATGTTGCCGAAGAATTTTTTGGTGTTGCCGATATCATTGGTGCTTTTTCCGCCGGAATGGTAATTGGTAGTACGCCTAAAGCCAAATATATATCATCTAAATTTGGACCATTATCGTATTTATTATTGACACCGATCTTTTTTGCGAGTATCGGCACAATTATTGTACTTCCTGAAATGACTTCCACACTTATTCTGTTTTCGATACTACTCATTTTCGTAGCGGTGACATCTAAATTAGTGGGATGCGGATTAGGTGCAAAACTAAACGGCTTTACAATGAAGGAATCTATTCAGGTCGGATTTGGTATGGTTTGTCGTGGTGAGGTTACGCTTATCGTTGCTAACAGAGGAATTGACCCGAAGCTTAATTTGCTTAATGAAAATCTATTTGGCCCGATAGTTATTATGATTGTATTTGCGGCTTTATTTACCCCAATTATCCTTAAATTAATCTTTAAATCAGAAGATGATAGTTTGATTGTAAATAATGATTTGGTCAATAGTTATGAAAAACTTGGTAAATTGGATTATGTTGAGGAAAAATTACTCGATAAGCAAATAACAATTAAATAATATATTAATTGGTAATACTATTAATGTCTGAATGACAAAAAGTGTTCAGTTGCTCTCTTCGCTTTCATTAAAGTAAGCTGAATTAAGTCAGTCGTTTTCAGACATAAAGTATGAAAAAGCCAATTCAGAAAACAATGAGAGAGTAATTAATTTTACTCTTTTTTTTAATGTTTTAATACGGGGTAATCTCGCTTTAGAGTTCTTATTGCTATCTGGACTTAAGTATTATATAATGTTATTGTATTGTAAACGCTTACCGTAGGAGGTAAAAAATGACGATAATTATTGACGGAAATCACTTGACACTTGATGATTTTATTAAGGTTATCAGATATAAAGAAAAGATTAAGTTAAGAGATGAGGCAAAAGAAAGGATAAAGAAAAACAGAGAATGTATTGAAGATATAATTAAAACGGAAAAGGTGGTTTACGGCGTAAATACGGGATTTGGTAAGCTGTCTCAAGTGATGATAAATAAGGATGACCTTACACTTCTTCAGGAAAACTTACTTAAAAGTCATGCTTGCGGAGTGGGAAATTATTTTTCCGAGGAAATAGTCCGCGGTATTATGTTGCTTAGGGTTAATGCTTTATCCAAGGGTTACTCGGGGATTAGATTAGAAACTTTGGAACGATTGGTGTTTTATGTAAATGAAAACATTTTGCCGCTAATACCTGAAAAGGGTTCTTTAGGTGCAAGCGGTGATTTGGCACCCCTTGCACATATGGCTTTAAGCCTAATCGGCATTGGGAAAGTAATGTATAATAATGAGATTGCCGATATTAATGAAGTATTAAAAAAATATGCTATGGAACCTATTGACAAATTACAGGCAAAGGAAGGTTTATCTTTAATAAATGGCACGCAGGTTATGACATCCGTTGGCGCCATTGCAACTTATGATGCCATTCAATTATCGAAGATAGCTGATATCGCGGGTAGTTTGACTTTAGAAGCTTTAAACGGTATTAAGGAAGCCTTTGATGAGAAAATTCATCATATAAGAGGTCATATTGGACAGATTAACACTGCGGAAAATATCAGAAAACTTACTTCCGGAAGTACATATATGACGCATCAAGGTCAGTTAAAGGTTCAGGATGCCTATTCCTTAAGGTGTATACCACAGGTACACGGTGCCGTTAAAGATACTTTAAATTATATAAAGGAAAAGATCGAAATTGAAATGAATGCCGCTACGGATAATCCTTTAATCTTTGATGAAAGGACGGTTATTTCCGGAGGTAATTTTCATGGAGAACCGATGGCTTTTGTTTTTGATTTTTTAAAAATCGCCATTAGTGAATTAGCAAATGTCTCAGAAAGACGCTTGGAACGTTTGGTTAATCCGAGCTTAAGTGAAGGACTTCCGGCCTTTTTGGTGAAAAGAAGCGGATTAAATTCGGGATTTATGATTATGCAGTATTCCGCGGCATCACTTGTGAGTGAGAATAAGGTCCTGGCGCATCCGGCTAGTGTGGATTCCATACCATCAAGTGCTAATCAGGAAGACCATGTATCGATGGGAACGATTGCCGCAAGGCAGGCCAAGGAAATCTTATATAATGCGCAAAATGTGTTGGCGATTGAATTATTGGCTAGTAGTCAGGCAATCGATTTGCGGGAGAGGAAGACATTGGGAATTGGTACCCAAGTGGCTTATGACGCTATTAGAAAAGAAACGCCGTTTATATCAGATGATATCGTGATGTCGCCTTTAATAGAGAAGATGAGAAAGCTGATTGAAGGCGGAACAATAATCGATGCTGTGGAAAATAGGGTGGGTAAGCTTTGGTAAAATAAGGCCTTGTTGACAAGGCTTTTATCTTTTTTTGAAAAATGAGCTTAATCTATTATATTTATTAAATATTCACATATATAATAATAAATAGTGGTTTCTTGTGTAGGAAAAATAATTATATTATAATTAAAATAGATAATACATAGTTAATCGGAGGGATTTTATGATAAATAACAAAAGTATAGGAGACACAATGAAGGTAAAATTAGATTCCATCTTTTCTGAATTACCTGATAAACCCGATTTTGTAGAAGGGATAAGAAGAGCTCCAAAGCGGGAATTTAAATTAACGCAGGAAGAAACGGAACTCGCATTAAAAAATGCTTTAAGGTATATACCGGAAAAATGGCATAAAGAATTAGCCGAAGAATTTCTTGAGGAATTATTGACAAGAGGGAGAATATACGGTTATCGCTTTAGACCTAAGGGAAGAATTTACGGTAAACCGATTGATGAATATAAGGGATTAACGATAGAAGGAAGGGCTATCCAAGTAATGATCGATAATAATCTGGATTTTGAAACAGCCCTATATCCTTATGAACTGGTGACCTATGGTGAAACAGGAAGTGTCGCGCAAAATTGGATGCAGTATCATTTAATTAAAAAATACTTGGAAATAATGACTGATGAACAGACATTGGTCGTTCAGTCCGGTCATCCTTTAGGTTTATTCAAATCTCATAAAATGGCACCAAGAGTTATTTTAACTAATGGTCTTATGGTGGGATTATATGACGATTTGGAGAATTGGAACCGTGCCGCAAGTCTGGGCGTTGCTTCATACGGGCAAATGACTGCCGGCGGGTGGATGTATATCGGACCGCAGGGAATTGTTCACGGAACTTATTCGACAATTCTAAATGCCGGACGGGATAAATTGGGAATTCCGGAAAATGAGAATTTGGCCGGTAGGTTATTTGTCTCAAGCGGGTTAGGCGGTATGAGCGGTGCACAGGGTAAGGCCTGTGATATTGCCGGTGGTGTTTCAATAATCGCCGAGGTTGATGAATCACGAATAAAGACAAGATTCGAACAGGGCTGGGTAAGCTATGTGACAAGTAGTGAAAAAGAGGCATTTACGAAAGCCTTGGAATATCAGAAACTTAAAAAACCTTTGTCAATTGCTTATTATGGGAACATCGTGACTTTACTGGAATATGCCGATAAAAATAATATTCATATCGATTTATTAAGCGATCAAACATCATGTCATAATGTTTATGACGGTGGATACACACCTGTGGGATGTACTTTTCAAGAAAGAACGGATTTATTAAAAACGGATAAGAATAAGTTTAGACAATTAGTTGATATCGGATTAAAGAGGCATTTTACGGTAATTAAAAACCTGACGGAAAAAGGAACTTACTTTTTTGATTACGGTAATAGCTTTATGAAGGCTATTTATGATGCCGGTGTCGTGGAAATATGTAAGAATGGGGAAAATCCGCTTGATGGTTTTATCTGGCCAAGTTATGTTGAGGATATCATGGGTCCGATTTTATTTGACTATGGTTACGGTCCATTCAGATGGGTCTGCTTAAGCGGTAAGGACAGTGATTTGGATAAGACCGATATGGCGGCCATGAGCTGTATCGATCCTAACAGACGATTCCAGGACCGCGATAATTATAATTGGATCAGGGATGCGAAAAAAAATAATTTAGTCGTGGGTACCAAAGCAAGGATTTTGTATCAGGATGCTTTCGGCAGATTAAAGATTGCCTTGAAATTCAATGAATTAGTGCGAAACGGTGAAGTAGGACCAATTATGCTTGGAAGAGATCATCATGATACGGGTGGTACCGATTCTCCGTTTAGGGAAACTTCTAATATTAAGGATGGTTCAAATATTATGGCTGAAATGTCCACTCAGGTATTTGCCGGAAATATTGCCAGAGGCATGAGTTTAGTGGCCTTACATAATGGTGGCGGAGTAGGAATCGGTAAGGCAATCAATGGTGGTTTTGGAATGGTGTTAGACGGCAGCAAACGTGTGGATGAAATATTGACAATGGCAATGCCTTGGGATGTCATGGGAGGAGTAGCAAGACGCGCCTGGGCACGGAATGAAAATGCCTTGACTACATCCATGGATTATAATAAATTAAGCGAAGATAATCATATCACTTTACCTTATTTGACTGATGATGATTATATAAAGCAAATAGTTGGTAAGAATTATGTGAAAGGTGGCAAATAACATGAAAATAGTTCAATGTGTACCTAATTTTTCCGAAGGCAGAGATCATTTACGGATTGAAGAAATCGTCGGTGTGTTAAAGGATAAACAGGGCTTTAAGTTAGTAAATTACGAAAGTGATCCTAGTTATAACCGAACAGTTGTCACATTATTGGGTGATCCTTATGCGATAAAGGATGCCGTAATTGAAATGTGTGGTAAAACGACGGAGTTAATTGATTTGAATCATCATACCGGTGAACATTCCCGCATGGGTGCGCTCGATGTAGTACCTTTCATTCCGATTAAAGATATCACTATGGAAGAATGTGTGGAAATCGCAAAAGTATGTGCCAAAGAAATAAATGAACGATATCATATCCCCATCTTTTTATATGAAGAAGCAGCAACTAGCGAAGCGCGGGTTGACTTGGCTAATATAAGAAAAGGACAGTTTGAGGGGATGAAGGATAAAATCAAATTACCGGAATGGGCGCCGGATTACGGTGTACCGGAAATTCATCCGACTGCCGGGGCAATTGCGGTCGGAGCCCGTTTACCACTAGTAGCGTTTAACATCAATTTAGCCACAAACAATATGGAAATTGCGAAAGCAATAGCGAAGGCTATCAGATTCTCAAACGGCGGTTTCCGTTATATAAAAGCGGGACCTGCGGAAATAAAAGAAAAAGGTATTGTCCAGGTGACGATGAATATCACCAACTATAAAAAAACACCGATTTATCGGGTGTTTGAGACGGTTAAAATGGAAGCAAAACGTTATGGTGTAAGTGTCACGGGTAGTGAGATAATCGGACTTGTACCGATGGAAGCATTAGTGGAGTCGATGGAATATTATTTGGGTTTGGAAGGATTCAATATGTCTAAAGTTCTGGAAACAAACCTGTTTGATTAGGTGAGATTAATGAATTGTGATTTAATTATTTACCATATATCTAAAATATATACGGTTCAAGGGAAAAATGCCCTAAGATGTGGTAAGGAAATGAGTGATGTAGAAGTCATCGAAAATGGTTATGTTGCGGTCAATGACGGTGTGATTATTGAAGTTTCCAGCGGTGACGGATATAAGGAATATATCGGGAAAAAGACGGAATTAGTTGATGCCGGCGGTTTAATAATGACACCCGGTTTGGTTGATTCCCATACTCATTTAGTACATGCCGGTTCAAGAGAGCATGAATTAAAGTTAAAATTGATGGGAAAAAGTTATCTAGATATTTTAAATACCGGCGGCGGGATTTTAAACACCGTAAATAAAACTAGGGAAGCTTCGTTTTCCGAATTATATGACAAGGCTAAAAAGAGCCTGGATATCATGTTAAGCTATGGCGTAACCACAATTGAGGCAAAAAGCGGTTATGGATTAGAGTTAGAAACGGAATTGAAACAATTGGAAGTAGCTAAGAAATTAGATGAAAATCATCCGGTCGATATTAAAAGTACCTTTCTCGGTGCTCATGCCTATCCGCTAGAATATAAGGAAAATAAGCCAGAATATATTAAAAAAGTTATAGAAATGTTACCTATCATAAAAAAGAAAAATTTGGCAGAGTATTGCGATGTCTTTTGCGAGGAAGGAGTTTTCTCGCTTGAGGAAAGTGAATTCATTTTAAACGAAGCCAAAAAGCTGGGATTCAAATTAAAAATACATGCCGATGAAATCGAACCATTGGGCGGCGGGAGTCTCGCATGTAAATTAGGCTGCGTGTCGGCCGACCATCTAATGGCGTCAACCATTGAAGATTACCGTAATTTAGCAAAATATAAGGTTGTCGCAAATCTTCTACCGGCAACTTCCTTTAATCTGAATAAAGATTATGCCAAAGCCAGATGCATGATCGACAACAATTGCGGTGTTGCCCTTTCATCCGATTATAACCCGGGAAGTTGTCCTTCGGAGAATTTACAGTTTGTCGGACAGTTGGCATGTTTAAAAATGAAAATGCTGCCGGAAGAGGTACTTACCGCACTAACGATTAACGGTGCATGCGCGATAAATGAAGAGACTAATATTGGCTCTATTGAAAAAGGTAAGAGGGGAGATTTCGTTTTATTTGACGCCCCTAATTTAGAATATCTTATTTACCACTTTGGGATAAATCATGTGAAGGATGTATACAAAAATGGTAAATTGGTTGTTTCTAATCAAAAAATTGTTTATTAGGAGGACTTATGAGTTTAGTTGATTTTACAGTCAGAAATTTTTTGAATGAAGTCGATTCTAGTAGTCCCGCCCCCGGCGGTGGAAGCGTATCTGCCCTGACTTCGGCTATGGGTGTGTGTTTGACCCGGATGGTGTCACATCTTACTTTTAATCGAAAACAATTCTTGGAATTGGACGAAAAAACACGCAGTCAATATGAGGATAACTTTATCACATTAAATAATATAAAAGAAGAATTAATACCACTAGTTGATAAAGATACGATGGCTTTTAATCAAATAATGGAAGCCTATAAATTACCGAAAAATAATGAAGAAGAAATAATGATCCGTAATGAACAGATTGAATTAGCAACATTGGGTGCCATAAGAGTTCCTTATGAAGTTGTCAGATTATCACATAAAGCATTGGAAATTATCGAGAAAATGATGTCATATGGAAATAAAAATGCGATAAGTGATATCGGTGTGGGTTGTCTATTACTTCATGCGGGTTTAGAAGGTGCCATACTTAATGTGAAAATCAATCTTAACAGTTTAAATGACCAGGAAATGGTAAAACTTTACAAGACTTCATGTGAAAAAATTCAACTTGAAGCAAAAGAATTAAAGGAAAGAATCTGGCAATTTATCATTAGTAAAATATAAAGAAGGTAATAAATTGAAAAAATTGATATGGGAAGAAGATTTTAATTATGAAGGTAGTCCTAAAGATGAATATTGGAGTTACGATTTAGGACCATGGAAGCCCAATAATGAATTAGAGTATTATACGGACCGGTTGGAAAACTGTTTCGTAAAAAACGGTTTGCTTCATATTGTTGCACGTAAAGAAGTATATGGCGAAAGACTTTATACTTCAGCACGGATTAAAACAAGGTATAAGGTAGATATAAAATACGGTCGTATAGATATAAAAGCAAAGGTACCCAATGTTAGAGGTTTATGGCCGGCTATTTGGATGATGGCTACGGAAGAAAAGTATGGTTCATGGCCTAAAAGTGGCGAAATTGACATTATGGAATTTGTCGGCGGTGATGATTATATTCAAAGTGTTCTTCATACCGAAGGCTTTAATCACCGAAATAAAAAACAGCGCATCGGCTTTTATCGTAATTTTAATCCTGATGTATTTCATGTTTTTAGCTTAGAATGGAATAAAGGATCTATGAAGTTTTACTTAGACGATGAGCTTTTCTTTGAAGTTAGGGATGAAGAATATCCTGAATATGAAAAATGGCAGTCATGGCCGTTTGATGAGCATTTTTATCTGATCCTCAATTTAGCGGTCGGTGGAAATTTGGGTGGTAAAAACGGGATTGATGATCTGAAATTTCCACAGGAATTTTTAATAGATTATATAAAAATATATGAAATAAGCTAAAAAGAATCAATTTTTAAGTTGATTCTTTTTTTTAGTACTGTTAATTAATAATAAAATCAGTTAAAATAAAAGAGATAATTAACGGAGGTAATAAAATGGAGTATATTTATATAGTACTTACTGTGCTAGTCGTATTCACTACTTTATATTTAGTAATTAATAAACTGGCATATAAACAGCGTATACAAAATATTAAAGATATAATCGCCAGAAATTTACCAGAAATCGTTTATAAACTAGAAGATGGTAAGGGAAAAAAATATGATTTGGCATTAATAATAAATGATAAAAGATATTTATTCAAAGTTCTAGTTGCCCCATCGGGTAAAGAATTGGTCATTACCAATAAAAATACCTGGATTGTTTATGAAAATCATAAGCTGTCCATAAAAAACCAAATATTGAGTATTAAAAATTTTATGGATATTCCTTTAGATACTAACATGGAGAAAATTGTGATTATTTATCCCCATATCTATCGTTTATTAAAATATATTAATGAAAATGAAATGGTTCTTGTCAGTTCCAACACAAAAGTATATGATGCCTTAGTGATAAATTACCATGGATTAGATGATTATATAGAAAAGTTAACTAAAAAATAAAAGGATAGCTCAACATGAGTTATCTTTTTCATTAATTCCTTAAAGGAACGCTAATTGGATTTATGTATAATAATACAGATTATCTTCTATGCAAGAAATATCTACGGTGATATAATAGAAAACAGAGATATAGCAGGAAAATCAGTCTACTTATAATCTGATTTTGAATTGCTTTAGGTGATCTATATTAATTGATCATTTAGATATATAAGTAATATGGATTATAATAAATGGGGAGGCACTTTTATGAATCTTTATAAACCTAAAAAAATAATAACAGTATTTTACACTTTTGTAAGTAGAATATCAATGATGTTATTGACTTATACATTGATTTTATTTAAATAGATAGATTATTATTAGTAGTGAAGAATAAGAGAATTTTATCTTTTTTAGTTAAATATAAAAATAGTTATATAGTACACAATTATTAAATCCCTATTTTTTATGGAATTTACGAACAAATTTAATTGATAAAAGGAGGGAGAACTTTGAAATTATTCCCTGAGTATGCCTGTAATATTAAGTCCAATTTATCACCCGAACAGGTCATTAAGTTAATTAGTAATAATATGAACATAATTGATTTAAAGACTCATAAAGTTATGGGAAAATCAAAATTATTTACTGGGTACATTGAAAACATGAATTTTGAAATGGAACATGAAATTATAGGAAGTAATTCAGGTAATCCTAAAATAACGGGAAAAGTTAAAGAAGATGAAAATGGTAGTATAATCGAGTTAAAATTTTCGCTTTTCTCTAAAGTAAAAGTGATTCTATTAATGGTCTATTTCTTTCTTTTTTTCTTATTTTTAGTCACATTCACGATATTTATCGTTGAATTAGTTCATAATAAAGTAAATATAATCTTCATAGGTGTTATATTATTTTTTTCATCGCTAGAGTATTTGTTCGCTGTCTAATGGATGGTCAAATAGATCATGCTATTGAAGATATTAAATACATACTCCATAAAAATGATAATTAAATTAATTATTTAGATTAAAGAACTCGTGAGAAATATTCTCACGAGTTCTTTAAATTATATCAGTTATAATATTCATCTTCAAAGATTTTTTTAATGTAATCATAATCATTATTATATCCTAATGCCAGCATTAACTTGATTCTGGCTTTTGGACCGGATAAGTTAGCTCCAAATATAATGCCTAATTCCCGTAGTTTTTTCCCTCCGCCTAAATATCCATAGGAGTCGGCTACACGACCTTTTGGACATCTTGAGACTAAGACGATTTTGATGTTGGCATCGATTGCTTTTTTTATGCTTGGAACCATCATCGGTGGAACGTTTCCCCGTCCTAATGCCTCTATTACGATACCCTTGGCACCTTTATTAATATAATAATCGATCAAATCACCGTCCATCCCGCTAACGACTTTTATTAGATATACTTCATTTTCAATTTTATCAGTTGGGATATAGGTACTCGTATGGGTGGAATTTCGGTAGAAAAAGACTTTATCATCATCAACGATACCTAATGGACCAAATTCTAATGACTTAAATGTATCGAGTGCCATGGTGTGGGTTTTCATCACTTCATTGCTGGCATTGATATCGCCGTTCATCACAACCATTACCCCTTTATTCCTAGCTTCTTTTGATACTACGGTTCTGATTGCCGCAACTAAGTTTGAAGGTCCGTCATAACCTAACTCCGATACACTTCTCATAGCACCTACAAGGACAATCGGTTTTGGTGTGTGAATGTTTAAATCAAGGAAATAGGCTGTTTCTTCTAAAGTATCCGTACCATGTGTGATAATAACACCGGTAACATCACTTCTATTAATATAGCCTTGAACATGTTTGGATAATTTTAACATCATTTCCGGAGTTATGTAAGGTGAGGGAATGGATAAATATTCATCGATCTCGATATCAGCTAATTTATCTAAATCCTTTACATAGGAAATGATCTCATGCCCATCTATCGCTGGTACTGCGGCTTTGATTTCATCATCGATACGCATCGATATTGTACCGCCTGTAAAGATTATAACCACTTTCATTTTATGCACCTCTTTTCATGATTTCGATAATTTTCTTATCAACTTCATTCATTGCTAATTGTCCGATTTCTCCGATATTATTAATTGTCTGTTCAATATCATCTGCGATAATACCCGATTGTTTCTCAATTCGGTGGTTATTCATCGCAAGCATCGATGCCTGAAAAGCCGCATCAATACTTGAAGCTATTTTTGAGGCACATGTCGGTTTTGCACCATCACAAAAAACTCCCGCGATACTTGCCAGAATGTTTTTAATCGTATCCTCAATTTGTGTTAGGTTTCCACCATCTAAATAAGTTATTCCGCAGGCGGCTCCCGTAGCAGCAACCACAACTCCGCAAAATGCCGAAAGCAGTCCTAATCGTGTCTTTATATGAATGGCAATTAAATCAGATAGGACCAATGCACGATATAATTTCTCATCGGGAATCTTTTTATATTCGGCATAGATGATTAAAGGTACCGATGCGGTTATTCCCTGGTTCCCGGAACCGGTATTTGTGACAACCGGTAAGCATGCACCGCTCATTCTGGCATCACTTCCGGCTGCGGTATAGGCCTTGGCAATTCTTATAACATCATTACTTTCCGTATATTTTAACCACGTAGCTCCGACATTTAATCCGTAATCTGAATTAAGACCGGCCTTAGAAATTTCATAGTTATATTTAATTTGTTCCTTTATTATCGGTAATATCGGTTCTATATCCACCGTGGATGCAAATTCATATATATCATGCACATTTAGCATTTTTCGATTTATTTGTGGTGAATTGAAATCTTCATCACAGTTTTTAAGTTGACTGATCTTACCGTTTTTTTCAATTCTGACAATATTAGTATGCGTATTTCTGATTTCCACGGTAACAAAATCATTGTCTTTAAATAATGTCACTTCTATATATAATTTTATATCTGTTTTAATACATTCTAAGGAAGCAAAATCAGTTGTCATTAATTCCTTAGTTTTTTCTATATCAGCTTCTGAAATATTATCTAAGACAGCAAGTTTTTTTATGGCGTTCCCTCCGATAACGCCTAAAATGGCGGCGGGTATAACTCCTCTTAATGTCGTGTTTGGTATCACTACTCCCATAGCGTTTTTCAGAATATTACCGCTGACGCTGATTTTCATTTTATCGGGCATCTTACCCAATATCAGTTTTGCCATGGCGGAACAGTAAGCTATAGAGACTGGTTCGGTACAGCCTACCGCTAGTTCCAATTCATTTTTTAAGATATTTATATAATTATCTATTATTTCTTGTTTCAAAATTTCACCACCTTAATTTCATTATAGCAAAGCGTTTTCACAAATAAAAGCAGGATTTAAAATATTCTTTAATAATATATTTCTTTTATCATATAATATAGTTATACCTTGCAGCTTAGTATAAGAAAAATCAAGATTTGCATAAAAAATCACAATTATGTAAGCGTTTTAAAAATTTCGCAAAATCTTGATGTTTGTTGTTTACATTAGGTGTCATTAGGAGTATAATGCAAGTGATAAGACTATAAAAAAATAGGTGTAGATTATGATTGTTATAGAAGAAATTTATTTAGATAATTTCGAGAAACGAGAGCAATTAAGAATATTTCTAAGTAAATTCCATTTAGAATATGAAAGTGATATAGATTACTCCCTTGCGGTTTATGATGATGAGTGTTTAGTTGCCACCGCTTCTAAAGCCAAGAACATTTTAAAATGTTTTGCGATTTTAGAAAGCTACCAGGGACAAGGCATTTCTAATCAGCTTGTTAAAAAAATAGAGGATCGCATGTTTCAGGAAGGTTTATACCATTTTTTTATTTTCACTCCGGATTACAATAAAAAAATCTTTCTTAATATCGGCTATACGGAAGTTATCACAAGTCAAAACATCGCTATTTTAGAAAACGGAAATCGCAATATAAATCAGTTTTTACTTGGTTTGAAAATAAATAATGGCATAAATGATGATAAAAAAGCCTGTATCATCATGAACTGTAATCCTTTTACTTTTGGACATCTGTATTTAATCGAAAAGGCGGCAAAGGAAAATGAGCAGCTAATTATTTTTGTCGTTACCGAGGATAAATCAAGTTTTCCTTTCGCGGTTCGTTTGAAATTAATAAAAGAGGGCACAAAACATTTGCACAATGTCAAAGTAATAGAGACAGGTCCTTACCTTATCTCAAGTCTCACCTTTCCCACTTATTTTTTAAAGGAAAAAAATAATGTGGTGAAGATTCAGGCTCGGATGGATTGTGAGATATTTGGTACTTATTATAAAAAAGTATTTAATATCAATAGACGTTATATAGGTACAGAACCGTACTGTGACGTGACAAAACAATATAATGAAATGATGAAGGCTATTTTGCCTGAATATGGGATTGAGGTAGTTGAGGTAGTAAGAAAGGATATCGATAATAATATTATCAGTGCATCAAAAGTCAGGAAATTAATCAAGGAAAACAGGATTGAGGATATAAAACCATTAGTACCTAAATCAACTTATGATTATTTAATATCTGCGGAGGCAGTAGAGATTATTGAAAAAATAAAAACAAATCAAGGACGGCATTAAGATGAATGAGCTGTTGGAAGCAAGAGACAAGCGTGTGGGTATTATCGAATCATTACTAGAAAATAATGATTATGTATTATCATTAAGATGTAATTATCCTGGTCTAAAAAAAGATAATAAATATACACATAAGGTCATTAATGTATTTAATGAGGTAATCTATTATCGTTTTGCTGTTAGTGATTCCATCTTTCTTTGTGATTTGGAAGGTCCGGTTTATTTGTATGTGGTAAACCATACGGATGTAATTGAGTTAAAAAAACAGACGATTTTATTGGAAAATAATCATCCATTAGGAAGGTTAGTGGATATTGATGTGTATTATAAATCAATTAAAAGTGTTTCCCGTAAGGATGTATCAGTTCCAAGCAGGAAATGTTTTCTGTGCGGTGAAAATGCTTTTAATTGTATGGTCTTAAAAAAACATGAATTATCCGAACTAATTGAATACTATCATCGTGTGGTTGATAAATATGACCAAGTACCTTTAGATATTATCGAATATACCAATCAGGCGATGATGTATGAATTATGCATATATCCTAAATTTGGTTTGGTCTCGCCATATTCACAAGGGTCCCATGCCGATATGGATCATTTCTTGTTTATTGATAGTATTTCTGTCTTAAATAAATATATGTACCAATTTGCTCAGTTGGGATTTAAGGAACAGGAAATAGAAGATATGTATGAGGAAGCCATCCGTATTGGTCTAAATTGTGAAAGGGAAATGTTTCAAAAAACTAAAGGGGTAAACACCCATAAAGGATTGATTTTTGTTTTAGGGTCGCTAGTTGTGGCTTGCGCTAAGGTTATTTTTGCGAAAAAAGCATTTTCCGATATCTTTATGTATGTGATGAGATTAACGAAAGCGAAATTAGGTGAATTAAATCAATTAGATACTAATAAATTAAGTAATGGGGAAGAGATTTATCTAAAATATGGAATTGCCGGTGCGCGAAAAGAAGCTGCTTTGGGATTCCCAATAATCCAAAATGCGCTTAATATTCTTGATATCGAAAATAAAAATACTTATGTGAAGACTTTGATATATATTATGAGCGTATGTGATGATACGACAATCATTCATCGCAAAGGTCCGGAAGGTTTGGAATACGTTAGAACGACGATGAAAGAATTGTGGGAAAATACAACTGATCAAAAACTAATGGAAATAAATGATCGGTTCATTAAAGAAGGAATAAGCCCCGGAGGAGCGGCAGATTTATTATGTGGAACGATCTTTCTTTCGTTAATTAAAAAATATTTAAATAAAGGAGAATAAACAATGAATGTTAAAACGAATGGTAAAACTGTCGTTATTGGTGTGATAGGATCGGATGTTCATGCTGTAGGAAACAAGATAATTGAATATGTGTTGAGTAATTCCGGTTTCAATGTGGTGAATGTCGGCGTACTCTCAACTCAGGAAGATTTTATTAATGCAGCGGTTGAAACAAACGCTGATTGTATTTTAGTTTCTTCGTTATACGGTCATGCGGAATTAGATTGCCAGGGATTTAGAGAAAAGTGTAATGAAGCTGGTCTAAAAGATATTTTATTATATATCGGTGGTAATATTGTTGTTGGTAAGCAGGATTTTAGCGAAGTTCAGGAGCGTTTTAAAAAGCTAGGGTTTAATCGTGTATATGCACCGGGTGTTAAAATTGAGGTAGGTATTGAAGATTTGAAAAAGGACTTAAATATATCCTAACAGGTGAAATTAATGAAAGCCTATTTATTAATTGATTTTGGTAGTACCTATACTAAATTAACACTTGTGGATATAGATTCTGAGGAGATTATCGCAACTAGTAAAGCCATTACGACGGTTCAGACAAATATCATGGATGGTTTTGAAGTTGCTTTTAATAAGTTAAGACAAAATTATGATATCAGTAAGATCGAAATCGTCAAAAAACTAGCATGTTCATCCGCAGCCGGTGGTTTAAAAATGGTGACGATAGGGCTTGTACCGGAATTAACCGTCGAAGCAGGCAAAAGGGCAGCCTTAGGTGCCGGGGCAAGAGTATTAAAGACCTTTAGCTATGAAATATCAGGTGATGAAATTGCGGAAATAAAACGGATGCATGTGGATATTATTCTTCTTTCAGGAGGTACTGATGGGGGAAATAAAACCACCATTATTGAAAATGCCAAAAAGATCGCTGAATATTTAGCGGATATCCCCGTTATTGTGGCGGGAAATAAATGTGCTTACGATGAGATTAAGACGATTTTTGATCAAAAACACATAACATATACGACTACGGAAAATGTTATGCCAAGATTAAATGAAATCAATGTCATCCCTGTCCGTGAAAAAATCAGGGAAGTATTTATGAAAAATATCATCAAATCCAAAGGCATGGAACAGGCAACCGACTTTATCGACGGAATTCTGATGCCCACTCCTGCCGCAGTGTTAAAAGCCAGTGAAATATTAGCCAAAGGAACAAGTAAAAGTGAGGGAATTGGTGATTTAATCGTGGTTGATATCGGCGGGGCGACAACTGACGTGCACTCATTGGCCGACGGTTATCCTTCTAAAGCCGGGATCAATTTAAAGGGTTTACAGGAACCCTATGCCAAGCGTACTGTTGAAGGCGATTTGGGAATGCGTTATTCGGCCTTGGCATTACTTGAGGCTAGCGGAGAAAAAATGATTGCACCTTATACTAAAGAGAAGGATATCTATGATCAATGCCAATTTCGTCATGATAATATCGAATTTGTTCCGACAAGTGTTTCAGAAATTGAATTTGATGAAGCTTTAGCCAAGGTCGCCACAAAATTGGCGCTTAACCGACATGTAGGGACCGTGGAAATAGCCTATACACCTTTAGGGGAAGTATTTAATCAGTATGGGAAGGATTTATTGGAAACAAAATATCTGATAGGTACCGGAGGAGTATTAGTACATAGTCAGAATCCCGTGGCTATTTTACGCGAAGGTTTGTTTTCCATGCAGGAACCAACACTGCTAAAGCCTAAAAATCCCGTTATAAAGATTGATAATCAATATATTTTATCAGCAATGGGACTGTTGGCGGATGATTTGCCAGATTGTGCATTTCGTTTGATGAAGAAATACATTATTGATTAATAGGAGGATATTAAATTGGAATTATCGAATAAAAAACTCTCAATGGATGAGTTTCTAAAGATTAGGGAAGAAGTATTAAAAACTTGGCCAACCGGTGAGCAAATTAAAAATTTGGATGAAAATATCAAATATGCTTTAAGTATCCCAAAAGCAAAAAATTTTGCCTTAAGATTAAAAAAAGCTAAGCATGATCAGGAAACTTTGACTCAACCTCGTGCCGGGGTTGCCTTAATTAATGAACATATCGAATTATTAAAATATTTGGCTGATGAAGGGGAAGCCGATCTTTTGCCAACGACGATTGATTCATATACCAGACAGAACCGTTATGAGAATTGTGCCTTAGGTATCGAAGAATCAAGGCGGTTGGGTAGATCAATGTTAAATGGTTTTCCTGTGGTAAACCATGGTGTAATTGGTGCAAGACAGGTACAGGAAAGCCTGGATAAACCGGTTCAGGCAAGGCACGGAACACCCGATGCCCGTTTAATGTCCGAAATTATTCATGCCGCCGGATGGACATCCAATGAAGGAGGAGGAATCTCCTATAATATTCCTTATTCAAAAGATGCACCGCTGGATAAAACAATTAAGGACTGGCAGTATTGTGACCGTTTAGCTGCGATATATGAAGAACATGGAGTTCCTATTAACCGTGAACCGTTCGGTCCGTTGACAGGTACATTGGTGCCACCTTCAATGTCAAATGCCGTAGCGATTATTGAAGCATTATTAGCGGCTGAACAAGGTGTTGTTCATATAACCGTGGGTTATGGTCAATGTGGAAATCAAATTCAGGATATCGCGGCGATAAAAGCCTTGGAAAGTCAGACGGAAGAATATTTAAAACAATTTGGTTATGATAATCATGTTGTTACGACCGTATTTCATCAATGGATGGGTGGATTCCCTAAGGATGAAGCGAAGGCATACGGCGCTATCGCAAATGCCTCGGTAACCGCAGCTTTAGCTCGCGTAACTAAGGTAATCGTTAAAACGCCGCATGAGGCCTTCGGTATTCCAACCAAAGAAGCAAATGCGAATGGTTTGAAATGTACCAAAATGGTCCTGAATTTATTAGCCGATCAAAAGGTATATATGTCCAAAAAATTAAAAGAACAGATTAACATAATCAAAGAAGAAACAGATTGTATCTTAAAAGCGGTATTTGAAGTTGGTAACGGAGACTTGGCAAAAGGTGTGGTTGAAGCATTTAAACGGGGTATTTTGGATATTCCGTTTGCGCCAAGTCGTCATAATGCCAATAAAGTATTACCTGCCAGAGATTCATACGGAGCAGTCCGTTATCTAGAGTTTGGTAATGTTCCTTTATCCGAGGAATTAAAAAGCTATAACCGGTTTATGTTGGAAAAACGTGGAATTAATCAAAAACGACCTGTTGATTTCCAAATGACTGTTGATGATATCTTCGCAATAAGTGAAGGAAGGTTAGTAGGTAGACCTGATGTAAAAGGAAAGTAGGTATAAAGATGAAAATTATTGATGTTTTATTAAGTGAAGGGAAAACAGGATTTTACTTTGATGATCAACGCGCTATTAAAAAAGGTGCTAAGCAGGATTTATTTATTTATGAAGGAGAGACAATTACCGATGGTTTCACCTCGATTCGCCAGGCGGGAGAATCAATATCGGTGATGTTGGTACTTGAAAATGGTGATATTGCTTACGGCGATTGTGCCGCAGTACAATATTCAGGTGCCGGCGGTAGGGATCCTTTATTTCTGGCGAAGGATTTTATCCCATTTATAAAAGAACATATTAATCCTTTATTAATCAATCAGGATTTTAATTCCTTCAGAGAAATCGCGGAAAAAATCGATTCATTGGTTATTGAAGGCAAAAGAGTTCATACGGCAATTCGTTACGGGGTAACACAGGCCTTATTGGATGCGTTCGCAAAATCACTGCATCTTACAATGGCTGAAGTAATCCAAAAAGAATACAAGATAAATTTACCTATTACAAGAATTCCGATTTTTGGTCAATGCGGTGACGAGAGATATACTAATGTTGATAAGATGATAATTAAGCAGGTCGATGTTTTACCGCATGCCTTAATCAACAATATTGAAAAAAAATTAGGCTTTAACGGTGAATTATTATTAAATTATGTCACATGGTTAAGGGACAGAATTATTACTAAAAGAGTAAATGATTCCTATAATCCTATTTTACACATTGATGTTTATGGTACCATCGGAATTATATTTGATAATGATGCAAAAAAGATGGCTGACTATATTGAAACACTCGCAAATGCCTGCCGTCCGTTTAAGTTAAGAATCGAAGGTCCGATGGATGTGGAAAATCGTGAGGAACAGATTGAGGCATTAAGGGCTTTGCGTGAGGAAATTGACGTGCGGGAAATCCCTGTGGAATTAGTAGCTGACGAATGGTGCAATACTTTAGAGGATATTAAACTCTTTGCGGATAAAAAAGCAGGTCATATGGTACAAATTAAAACCCCTGATTTAGGTGGTATAAATAATATCGTAGAGGCAATACTATACTGTAATGAGAAGAAGATCGGTGCTTATGTCGGCGGTACATGTAACGAAACCAACATATCCGCGGAAGCAACGACCAATATTGCTTTAGCATGTCATGCCGATCAGGTACTGGCTAAGCCCGGTATGGGATTTGACGAAGGTTATATGATTGTGAATAATGAAATGAATCGTGTAATAAAAATCGTCGATTACCATAACACAATTAATAAAGGATGATGTTTATGCAACTATTGAAGCCTTCAAAAGCAGGAACATATGAGTCAAACGACATATATATCATGTTATTTCCTGGTAATGAAGAAAATAAGGTTGAGCTCGAAAGTGTTGTTTATGAAACCTATGGTAAACAGATCAAAAAAGTGATAAGTGAAACATTAGCTGAATACGGAATAGAAAATGTCTTAGTAAAGGCTATTGATAAAGGAGCACTTGATTGTACCATTAGGGCAAGAGTAATTACAGCCATCAGAAGAGGTGGATTTGATGAGTGATCTTCATAGAAGTTTGTTATTCATCCCAGGAAATAATCCCGGGATGCTACAAAGTTCTGATGTTTTTGATGCGGATAGTATTATTTTTGATTTGGAAGACAGCGTGAGTCTTGAGGAAAAAGATGCTGCGAGACTTCTTGTGAAAGAAGTATTACAGACTCTGGAATTTAACAGTGAAGTAATTATTCGGATTAATCCCTATGACTCGCAATTTTTTACCTCTGATGTTGAAGTTATTAAAAAGCTAAAGGTGGATATGATCTTATTACCCAAGGCATCAATTGAAAGTGTTAAGGAATTGGAAAAGCTTTTAGCCGGAACGGATATTAAAATAATGGTTTTAATTGAGACGGCTTTGGGAGTTGAAAAGGTTTTTGACATTCTTAACGCAAGTACATTATGTGTGGGCTTAATGCTTGGCGGTGAGGATTTATGCGTTGATTTAAATTGTAAACGGACAAAAACAGGCCAGGAGATTATGTATGCCCGAGGCAGAGTCATCAATGCGGCACGTGCTCTTAATAAGTTTGTGATTGACACACCGTTTACTGATGTTAATGATGTCGAAGGTTTAACGAGTGATTCCGCTTTTGCGAAAAGCCTTGGATTTGATGGAAAAGCTTCGATTAATCCAAGACAAATCTGCACGATAAATGAAATCTTCAGTCCGACAAATGCGGAGATTAAATATGCTGTCAGGGTATTGGAAGCAAGGGATATTGCGCTAAAGGAATCTAAGGGTGTCTTTGCCCTTGATGGTAAAATGATTGATTTACCGATAATAAAACGAGCGGAAAAAACAATCATGATGGCCGAAAAAATCGGTTTAATGAAAGGAAAATCTTTATGAATTTAGGTTATAAAGATAATTATCAGTTATTTACCGGTGTGGATTTAAATCGTAAATCGAAAAAGATAACGCCAGCAAAAAATAATCAGTCTGGAGACAAATATCGAAAAAATCTGAATGTGCTCCTAGATGAACTAGATATTCATGACGGAATGACTTTATCGTTTCATCATCACTTACGTAACGGTGATTACGTATTAAATATGGTGATGGAAGAAATCGCCAAAAGAAATGTAAAGGATATCCGGATATTTGCCAGCTCCCTTTTTCCCTGTCATGCACCCCTTGTGGATTATATTAAAAAAGGTATAGTCACGCAAGTTATTGCCGCTTTTATTTCCGGACCGGTAGCCGAAGCAATTAGCTACGGTGAGATGGAAAAAGTCGCGATTATGCATACTCATGGCGGTAGGGTTCGGCTTGTTGAAAGCGGTGATGTGACAATTGACATCGCCTTTATCGCCGCACCGACTTGCGATAAGCACGGTAATATGACCGGTGCTTTAGGTAAGAGCGCCTGTGGTTCATTAGGTTATGCCGTTACCGATGCGCAATTTGCGAAAAAGGCTGTCGCGATTACCGATAATTTAGTGGATAGCTTATCTAATATTGAAATTGACGGCAAATATATAGACTATATCGTTGAAGTAGAATCCATCGGTAAGAGTTCGGGAATTGTATCCGGAACGACCCAGATAACCAAAAATCCGATTGGCTTAAAAATAGCACGGTTAACAACCGATGTTATCAAGTATTCAGGATATTTTAAGAACGGCTTTTCTTTTCAAACCGGTGCCGGTGGGACAAGCTTAGCTGTATCCCAATATTTAAAGGAACTGATGATTAAAGAAAACATAAAGGGCGGTTTTGCTTCCGGCGGTATTACCGGTTATATAGTTGAGATGTTAGAAGCCGGTTTATTTGAAAAGTTATATGATGTTCAGTGTTTTGATTTGGAAGCAGTCCGCTCTATTAGAGAAAACGATAATCATATTCCGATTAGTGCATCAAGATACGCTAATATTAACGACGAATGCATTGTCAATGACTTAGATATTGTGATCTTAGGTGCGACGGAAATTGATCTCGATTTTAATGTCAATGTTACCACCTCTTCCACCGGTGTGATTATGGGAGGTTCGGGCGGACACAGTGATACGGCGAGCGGTGCTAAGCTTACAATTATCGTATCCCAATTATTCAATGCCAGAATTCCTGTAATCAAGGATAAGGTTATCTGTAGGACAACACCTGGAGAAGCCGTCGATGTCTTAGTGACTGAGAGAGGTATTGCGGTTAACCCAAAAAGAAAAGATTTGTTAGAAAGATTATCCGAAGCTAATTTGCCATTAAAATCAATTGAGGAATTAAAAACTTTATCGGACAAACTTGTTGGTGTGCCTCAGGAAATTGCTTTCGATGATAAAATTGTCGCGGTAGTCGAATATCGTGATGGTACGGTAATTGATTTTATACGTAAGAAACATAAATAAAAGCGAGCCACTCGCTTTTTTTATTTATTATTTTAAATATTAAAGGTACAAACAGATAATACTAGTAATAAACATTGTAAATGCATAATTCACCAATTTTTTATTGCTAATTATGTTATTATCTATATTAATTATGTAAACAGTTATTTTTAAAAGAATATACTATATAAATTATGAAACTTGATAAAATTCATTTTTATGATAAAATATACATAATAAAAATTGCGAAATATGATTTTAATGAGGTATATATTTATAGATATAACATAATGGAAAAGGAGGAATTTATGGCTGAATTTTACCACATTTTTATTGAAGAAATCCTCACCACAATTTCAAAAATAAAAGAAATTGTTTATGGGAAAGCATATGATGAATTTAAAGGTAATTATCATTTGGTAGATAATGTCATTCGTTATTTAAATATAATCGGTGAGGCATGTAAGCATATTCCGGAGGAAGTTAGAGAGGGATATCAAAATGTACCGTGGAATACTTTATTGGATTTACGGAATGTTTTGCATAATCCTGAGCATGTAGAATTGGTTTGGAATTTTGCGACAGAGAAATTACCGGAAATAAAAAATGATTTAAAAAGTGTGATGAGTTAAATAAAAATCCTCATATATATTTTTATATGAGGATTTTTATTGTATTATAAACTTTTACTGTTTGGTATATAATTAGCATGAATATTTTTAAGCATTTCGATCCGTTCCTCGGCTAGTTTCGTGGCTGCCCGTTGGGTATTAATCTTATGCTCTTTGGCATAAGCAAAGATTTTTAATAAACGGTTATATATTTTTTCAACCTTTAATAAAGTTTCTTCTCGATTATATGGTGGGAAGAATTCCTGATAGACATTAATTAAACCGGCTGCGTTTATCACAAAATCCGGAGCGTATAGGATACCTCGGTTCATTAACATATCGCCGTGTTTATTTTCATCTAATAACACATTATTGGCACATCCTGCGACGATTTCACATTTTAATTTATTGATGGTTTCATCATTTAAGACGGCACCCACTGAGCAAGGAGCAAAGATATCGCATTCCACTCCGTATATTTCTTCGGTACTTACGGCCAGGGCTCCAAATTCTTCCTGTGCTTTTTTTACCTTTTCAGGGGCAATATCTGTCACAATTAATTTTGCTCCCTCTTTATGTAAGTATTCACATAAGGCATAACCTACTGCACCAAGTCCCTGAACAGCTATTACTTTGTCTTTTAAACTGTTATTTCCCCATTTTTCATAGGCCGAGGCTTTAACTCCCCAATATACTCCATAGGCAGTTACAGGTGAAGGATTACCGGACATGTCGGCGCGACCGTTAATATAATCGGATTCCATAACCATATATTCGCAGTCCTGTTCATTAATATTCATATCTTCACCGGTATAGAATCTGCCGTGTAAAGATTGGACATAACGTCCGTAGGCACGTAAATACCCTTCGGTCTTAACTTTTTTTGGATCACCCAATAAAACGGTTTTTCCTCCGCCGCAATTACATTCGGAAGCAGCACATTTATATGTCATACCGCGAGAAAGTCTGACCACGTCAAATAATGCTTCCTCTTCGCTGTTGTAATTCCATAGTCTAGTTCCGCCTATTGCCGGTCCGGCAGTTGTGTCGTGAATCGCCGTAATTCCTTTCAGTCCAGTATTCTTATCATGAAAGAAGATAATCTGCTCATGACCATATTTTTCCATGTAATCAAAAACACCCATTTAAAGATCCCTCCAAATTTATTTTAATATATTTTAGCTTCTTCTTCGCCGTTTAGTACGCGTAAAGCACCTTGGGTAAGTGATAAAAATTCGTTTTCGCCAGGATATACCAGTACTTCTGCTAAGAAATTGACACGCTCGGAAATTCGATCCGTTATATACGGTTCGTAAGCCAGCCCACCTGTTAAGACAATATAATCGATATCACCTTTTAATACAGTACTGCAGGCACCGATTTCCTTTCCGATTTGATAAATCATGGCATCCATGATGAATTTCGCATATTCATCGCCCGCTTTGATCCTTTTTATTATTTCCATGGCGTTATTTGTGCCTAAATAAGCTACTAAACCACCTTTACCGTAATTTTTTCGCTTAATTTCCTGCAGGGTATATTTGCCGCTGAAACACATATTGTATAATGGACCCAGTGGTACGGTACCACTCCTTTCCGGACTCATTGGTCCGTCCCCATCTAGCGCGTTGTTTACATCGACTACCAACCCTTTTTTATGACATGCGACACTTATTCCTCCGCCAAGATGAGCTACGATCAGGTTTAACTCTTCATATTTCGTACCTTTATCCTTGGCGACCTGTCTCGCAATAGCCTTATGATTTAACGCATGAAAGATACAGGATCGCTCTATTTCCGGCATTCCCGATATCCTTGCGATATCATCCATTTCATCCACGGCCACCGGGTCGACAATAAAGGCGGGAATATTTAAATCTTTGGCGATATCATGAGCGATTAATGCTCCAAGATTTGAAGCATGCTCTCCCCTCTTTGCCTCGTGGATATCTTTTATCATTTCCTCGTTTACAATGTAAGTGCCGCTTTTTAGTGGTCTTAACATACCGCCCCGTCCACAGATTGCATCAAGTTTCGTTAAATCAAATTGTTTTTCGTTTAGTACATCGATAATTAAGTTTTTCCGGAATTCAAATTGACTTGCGACATTGGGAAATTGCATAATTTCCTCGGTTGTATGGCTTATTTTACTCTCAAATACCATCGTTTCATCATCAAATATCGCAATTTTTGTTGATGTTGAACCTGGATTGATGACTAAAATTAATTTCCCCATTGATAAATACTCTCCTTTGTTAATCCATTAAAACGCTTAATGCGATTGAATATAATTTTGTTTCATGACTGTCAGCTCTGGATGTTAGTACTATAGGTGATTTAGCGCCTACGATGACTCCGGCACTTTTAACATTATCACAACCAAACATCCAGCCTTTATATAAGGCATTTCCTACTTCAATATAAGGAACGATTAAGATATCGGCATTCCCGGCCACAGGGTTCTTGATATTTTTTGTTTTGGCTGCTTCCTTATCCAATGCTAAGTCAATTGCGAGCGGACCACAAATATCACAATGAACAATTTCCAGTTTTTCCTGCATTTGTTCAATTTCCTGACATTTTAAGGTTGACGGCATCTTCGGATTAACCTTTTCGATTGCGCTTATTACAGCTACCTTAGGACGACTGATACTTAATGATCTGGCTAAATTAACCGCATTTATTGTGATTTGTTTCAATTGTTCCACTGTCGGGTCAATATTCATCGCACCATCACTTAAAAAGATTAGTCGTTCGAATTTAGGCAATTGAATCACCATCACATGGCTGATGATTTTATCCGTCCTAAGACCAATTTCCTTATCTAAAACCTTTTTCATAATAATACTGGTGTCTACCAAGCCCTTCATTAAAACATTGGCTTGTCCTGTTGAAACAGCCTTCACGGCTTCATAACAAGCCTTTTCGCGATCATAGATATTGACGATCTCACAATTATTTAAGGAGAAGTTTATTTCACCGGCTATTTTATTAATCCTAAGTTCATCGCCAAACAAAATAAAATCACAAAGGCTTAAATCAACTGCGTCCTTGACGGCTTGCATAACCTCGTGGTCATCAGGACATGCCAATGCGATTCTTTTATTTGGTCTATTTTGGGCTACCATCATCATTTCGCTTAAAGTTTTCATCTTCACACCTCCCTAGAAAACGCTTTCAAGAATATTATACTATAAAATTGGAATAGATAAAGTTTATTTTGGTAATTTTTTTCAAAAAAATTTGTTTTGACAAATTTTTGTAATTATCTTAAGATTTATTTATGATAAGAGGTGGAATCATGAGAGATGAATCGACTGTTTTAAAACAGGTATTGAATTTTGCGGAAAATGATGAAAGGATTAGAGCCGTAATCATGAACGGCTCAAGAGTTAATCCCAATGCCCCGAAAGATCTTTTTCAGGATTATGATGTAATTATGGTGACAACGGATGTTGATTATTATAAGGAAAATAAGGAATGGATTAATCAGTTTGGCGAACTGGTAATGTATCAGCATAATCTTTTTGCTAATGGTCATATATATTTAATGTTGTTTAAAGATATTGTAAGAATAGATATGTCTTTTTTTCCCGTAGACAAGATAACAGAATTAGAGGAAGATAGTTTAAGTTTGATACTATTGGATAAGGATAATGTCCTACCACCGTTAGAAGCTCCCAGCGAAAAATCTTATTATGTGAAAAAACCTTCGAAAAATGAATTTGCTGAGGCAATAAATGAATTTTACTGGTGTTTAAATAATGTGGCCAAGGGGATTTATCGTGAAGAATTAGTATATGTAAAATGGATGTTTGAGAACATAGTCAGAGAAGTCATGATTAAAATGCTTAATTGGTATATCGGTATAAATAATAATTTTATGATTAATCCCGGAAAAGCGGGAAAGTGGTTTAAAAAATATCTACCCAAAGACCTTTATGATCTGTTGAATTTAACATATTCCGGTAATGATTACCAAAAAATCTGGGATTCGATTTTTGATTCATGCAAACTAATGCGGAAAGTGGGAATGTATGTTGCCGAAAAGCTATCTTATGAATATCCGCTAGATGATGATCAAAATATGGTTGAATATTTGGAGAAGGTCAGATTAATGCAAAAGTGAAATACACAGATTATGTATTTCACTTCTTTTTGTCGCTATTTTCTTTATATACATCACTAAAATCAAATAACTCACGAATATCTAATTCCAGTGTTTTTGCTAGACGATAGGCATTGGAAATCGTGATGTTTTTTTCAGCTCTTTCAATCTGACCGATGTATGTGCGATGCATACCACTTTGTAAACCTAATTCTTCCTGAGATAAGCCTCTGCTCATTCTTAATAAACGTAGTTTTTTACCGAATAATTCAGTAAACTCTTTCTCCTTCAATATATCACCACCATTTTATCTAAAAATACTATTTATTTATCCGTTAATCTACAGACTAAAAGTAGCAATTTATCCGAAATGGCAATTTAATTATTGAGATACCTTAATTTAGGAATTATAATAGTAATGGTGATATAAATGATAATAGGTATTGGAACAGATTTAGTGGAAATTGCAAGAATAAAAAAAGGTCCCGTAGAGAACCTTATAAAACGAATACTAACTGATAAGGAAAAAGATATTTATGATAGTTTTAAAGTAGATATTCGCAAACATGAATTCTTAGCCGGTCGTTTTGCGGCAAAAGAAGCCTATGCGAAAGCC
Source organism: Haloplasmataceae bacterium (assembly GCA_041687555.1). Taxonomy (GTDB): domain Bacteria; phylum Bacillota_I; class Bacilli_A; order Haloplasmatales; family Haloplasmataceae; genus JAWLBU01. Next base: position 30,134 of record JAWLBU010000024.1, read on the forward strand.
CTCGGAACTGGCATCGGAAATATCAGTTTTAAAGATATAGAGGTTATAAATGACAGTATGGGAAAACCCTATATCAATATCAATAATGATACAAAAATTCATCTGTCAATAAGTCATACCAGATACTATGCTTTGGCCTTTGTGGTAATTGAGGAAAGGAGTTAAAAAAATGAAGCAAAAAAAAGTTATTGTCTATACTTTTAAAAGATGCCCTTACTGTGTAAAAGCAAAACGTTTATTAAATAGTGAGCATATTGAATTTACGGAAATTGAGGTGTCCGATGATAAACTGGAAGAATTGGCACAACGTACTAAGATGAGTACTGTCCCACAGATAATTGTTGATGATGTGCTTATTGGCGGATGTGATGATTTATATAAGTTACATCAGAACCGTCAGTTATTTAAAGAAACATTTTATGAAATAGGATGATGTGGCAATGACAATTGTCTTTATTACCGGTATGTCCGGAGTCGGCAAGACCAGTATCTTGGATGAACTAAGTAAGTCCGGCATAAATGTGGTCGATTCCGATTATGGATATACAATAAAAAATGAAGATACCGAGGAAACATTATGGGATGAAAATAAAATAATGAGATTAATCGATGAATACAAAAACACCCATTTAGTTCTGTCAGGTTGTTATGCAAATCAGAGTAAATTCTATAAATATTTTGCTTATGTCGTATTGCTTAAAGCCGATTTAAAAATCATAATGCAAAGAATTAATCATAGGACTAATAATGATTATGGAAAGAGTTTGGAAGATAAAAGGGACATAATCAATAACTTAACTTATGTACAACCATTACTAGAAAAAAGCGCGGATATTGTCATTGATACATCTTATGAAGATGTTGAAAAAATAGCGGCGCGAATTAAAGATTTATTATTGAGGTCAGAAAATGGAAGAAAAAACAAATGTGATGAGAATATTGGATAAAAATAAAATAAAATATAGTACTCATACTTATTCAACCGATAATGCGATTAGTGGAATAGAAGTAGCACAGGCGATTAACGAAAATCCGGATAATGTATTTAAAACGTTAGTGACGATAGGTAAATCAAAGAAATATTATGTGTTTGTCGTACCGGTGGCATCGGAGCTTGATTTAAAAAAAGCAGCGAGTTTGGTTAATGAAAAAGCCATTGAAATGATAAAAGCCAAGGATTTATTACCTGTTACCGGTTATGTCCATGGCGGTTGTTCACCGATAGGCATGAAAAAGTATTTTACGACTGTCATTAATGAGACGGCGGCAAATCATGACACAATAATATTCAGTGCGGGGAAAATAGGTTATCAGATTGAAATCAGTTTGGTGGAATTAAAAAAAGTGATACCGTATAGTTTAGGTGATATTATTAACTAAAAATCTGTTGAAAACAACAGATTTTTTTTTCTTAAATATGGATTTTGCCTTATTATAATAAAAAAAGAGCTGTGATAAACAGCTCCTAATTTATTAGTCCTCTGTAGGAGCAAGGAGTAAACCAATATTGATTAGGCCAGTTATTCCTACTAGTGTGTAGATGGTTCTTGATAATAAGGAGTCCGATCCGTTAAATAACCAAGCTACTAAGTTAAAATCAAATAGCCCGATTAAACCCCAATTTATTGCACCAATTATGGTTACAACAAGTGCTATTTTTTGTAAGATAGTAACACTCATATAGTGCGCCTCCTAATTTTAGTATTTCAGTAATATTATCTCATTTCTTTACAAATTTATACATTATCGAATATTTTTGTGCTAACTGACATAGTATTAAATGAAAAGTTTTGCGAGGTGGAATATATGAAAAAAATATTAAACATTGTTTTATTAATAACAATTGTTTTTATACTTGGGGCGTGTGGAAAGAAGTCCCAAGGAGATATTATTAAGTCTTTAGGTGAAAAGGTTGAAGATATAAAAACATTTGAAGTAAACGCGGTTATGGATGTCAAAGAGATGAACAAATCACATTTATTTGACGTGAACATTAAATTCCAGGAACCTGACTTTTTTAAAGTGACATTGAAAAACCGTGATAGTAATAATATCCAAATTGTCTTAAAAAATAAAGACGGAGTCTTTGTGTTAACACCTGCACTTAATAAAAGTTTTAAATTTCAAAGCGAATGGCCGTTAAACAGTTCTCAACCTTATTTATTCCAGTCATTGGTTAAAGATATTGTAAATGACGAAGATGCCGTGATTGTAAAAAGAGATGGTAATTTTGTGATTGAAACCAAAGTCAATTATCGTCGTTCGAGTGAGTTAGTAAAACAAAAGATTACCGTTAGTGGTAAGACTCTGTTCCCTCTTGAAGTAGTGGTATTTGATGTAAAAGGTAATGAGAAAATTAAGGTATCATTTGAAGAGGTTAACTATAAACCGAAATTCAATGAAAAAGAATTTCAGGTTGAGTATAGTATGAATCACGCCATCAATACCTTTAAGGATGAATTACCTACTATCGAGGATCGAACAATTTTATATCCTATTGGATTAATCGAGGGAACAACTTTACAACAAGAAGCGATTAAAGATATTCCTACGGGAAAAAGAGCAATTATGACCTTTGGCGGAACAGCACCATTTACGGTTGTTGAAGAGTACATTAATCCTAGTGATGAATTAGGAGCAGCAGAAATTATTTATGGTGATCCGGTAATTATCTGCAGCGGAATTGCTTTTCAAACTGATACGACGTTGACTTGGCATGATAACGGCATAGAATTCTTTATCATCTCAAATCACTTAAATCCTGATCAATTATATAATGTGGCTAATTCATTTACCGTTCAGGCCGAAAAATAAGACTTGTTTATAGCTCCACTTAAGATAAACTTAAGTGGAACTTTTAATTTTATCTTATATTTATTTATTGCTTAGCATATTATAAATTGGTGATAACATGAATATAAGATTAAATAAGATTAAAATGGTGCCGGTGCGTTATTATAGTCGTTTATTAAATAATCATCCCGATGGGATTGACTTAACGATGGGGGAAGGACATTTTAACAGTCCTTTTAATGCTAAGTTAAGAGCCTATGAGGCTTTATTAATGAATCAAACCAAATATAGTACGATTGAGGGTGATGCGGTTCTAAGAAAGGTTTTGGTTGAAAAATATTACCCCCTTTACCATAAAGATGAAATCATTATTACTAACGGTTCGACTCAGGCGGTGTTTAGCGTTTTATTATCGCTTATATCATCATCCAAGGATGAAGTGATAATCATTTCGCCTTTCTATCCGGCATATGTTCAGTCGGTAATGTTGCTTGACGGAACTCCTATTATCATTGATTCAAGTGAGACTAACTTTAAAATCAATCCTGAGGTTTTAAAGAGGTATGTAACGGAAAATACAAAGGCAATCATAATAAACGAGCCTAATAACCCGACAGGAGTGACATATAGCAGGGAGGAAAAGGAAAAACTGCTAAAGTTTTTTTCCAATCATGAATTTTATGTTATCGTAGATGAAATATATAGATTATATACCGCTGATGATTATGTGTCATTTTCCGAATTGATAGATGAAAAGCTCAAAAAACGCTTTATCTTTATTAATGGATTGTCCAAATCGCATTTGATGACGGGATATCGAGTCGGTTATGCTTTAGGTGATAAGATAGTAATCGATGAATTAAGAAAAATTAATTATTTATCCGTAAGCTGTATTTCAACGATTATGCAGCAAGCAGCCTTGGGAGCATTGGAAGATGATTATTTTCCGCAGTTTGTCAGACGATACTATATTGATAATCTAAAAATATTAAAAGAAAACTTAAAAGAATTGAATATCGCATATGTGGAAAATGACGGCGGATATTATTTGTTTATGAATGTTGAGCAGTTTCAGATGACGGGGGAAGATTTTTGTAAGTTTTTCAGTAAGGAATATAAGGTGGCTATGGTGCCTGGTATATTATTTGGCGATCCTTTTAAGTATTATGTCCGGATATCTTGTTGCAAGGATGTTAAAGAGATTATGGAGTTTATCAATATCTTAACCAAATATGTCGAGGAAAAAAAGTTAATTGGTAATATTTTCTAAAGTATATGCAAGATTAGTCATAACGGATAAATTAATCAGAAGTTTTTTAATTATTATCTATAGCTTTTAATTTTTTTAATAAAATACTTAACAAAAGAAAAGGCGTATGCTATAATTACTTTGTAATGCTAGAAGTTGGCATTACAGCAAAAATATTATTTTGCACCCCCATATACCCTTTTCATAATAACCCCTAATATGGGTCGTGGGAGACCACGACCCCCCATTAAATTGGGTCGATTTACTAAGTTAGATTTAGTTATAATCTAGCTTTTTTTATGTTGTTTATCTTAAGTAGATAAATTAAACTATGTTAAATCCTCGTAAAATATGCTAAAATAGAGAAAAAGTATCTTTTGGAGGTTAACATGGCAGAAGAAATATTAAATTCTGATTTAATAAAAAAAATAGCCGCTGATTTAAAAATAAAAACGGTACAGGTTGAAAAAGTACTGGAATTATTGGCTGATGATAATACGGTTCCTTTTATTGCTCGTTATCGAAAAGAGGTTACGGGAGCTTTGAATGAGGAACAAATTAGGGAAATCAGCAAGGAATATGAATATCAAAAAAATTTATTAAAGAGAAAAGATGATGTTATTCGTTTAATAGATGAAAAAGGTAAATTGACCGATGAATTAAGAGAAAAAATCCTTGCATGTGATAAATTATCGGATATCGAAGATTTATATAGACCTTATAAGGAAAAGAAAAAAACAAGGGCTACGGAAGCTATCGCCAAAGGCTTGGAACCACTATCAGAAACTTTATTAAGTTTCCCATTAGATTTGGATATAATGGAAGAAGCAAAAAAATATGTTGATGAGGAAAAAGGTGTTAAAGATGCTTCCGAAGCATTACAAGGTGCACAGGATATAATTGCCGAAATGGTATCCGATAATGCGGATATAAGAAAATATATCAAGGAAGTCCTGGTTAAGGAAGGATTGCTTCAGACAAAAGTAAAGGATGAAACCCTTGATGAAAGAAAAGTTTATGAAATGTATTATGATTATCATGAACCAGTCAATCGGATAGTTTCACATCGGATTCTAGCGATTAATCGCGGGGAAAATGAGAAAGTTCTTAAGGTATCGATAGAAGAGCCGAAAGAAAAGATCATGAATTACATTTATAAACTGATTGTTAAAAATGATCAATCTGTTAGCGCACCATATGTAATAGCAGCTTGCGACGACGGTTATAAACGTTTGATAAAACCTTCAATTGAACGGGAAATAAGAAGTGAACTTAAAGATAAGGCTGAAGAACAGGCTATCAATATCTTTTCCGAGAATCTGCGTAATCTTTTATTACAACCACCTATGAAAGAAAAAATGGTTTTGGGTGTGGACCCTGCTTATCGTACCGGATGTAAATATGCAGTTGTTGATATAACCGGGAAAATGCTGACAAAAGGGGTTATTTATCCGCATGAGAAATATAAAGGTGAAGAAGTAGATGATAACAGAGTAGAAGAAGCTAAAAAGGTTATTACTAAAGTAATAGAGGATTATAAAATAGAGATTGTTGCGATCGGAAACGGTACGGCTTCTAGAGAAACTGAAGAGTTTATCATGGGAGTTTTAAGTAACCTTAAAAACGAAGTATCATATATTATAGTTAGTGAGGCTGGAGCTTCGGTTTATTCTGCCTCAGAATTAGCCAGAGAGGAATTTCCGGATTTGAATGTTGAAGAGCGTTCGGCAATATCAATTGCGAGAAGATTGCAGGATCCGTTATCAGAGCTTGTTAAAATAGATCCTAAGTCGATTGGTGTGGGTCAGTATCAACATGATGTTACCCAAAGTAAATTAACGGAATCATTAAATTTCGTGGTTGAAACGACGGTGAACAGAGTTGGTGTTAATGTTAATACTGCTTCCGAAGCATTATTAAAATATGTTTCCGGATGCAATGCAACCGTAGCGAAGAATATTGTAAGCTATCGTGATGAATTCGGAAAATTTAAAAATCGCGAGGAATTAAAGAAAGTTCCACGATTTGGTGCTAAATCATATGAACAAGCCATAGGTTTCTTACGAATTATTGACGGAAATCAACCTTTGGATAAAACGGGTATACACCCAGAAAATTATGATAATGCTTTATTAATCTTAAAACACTTAAATTGTGACTTATCTGATTTAGGTACTGATAAATTGCATAATGCGATAAATAGTGCTGATAAAAAAGAGATTATGCATATAACTAATTTAGGTGAGCATACTTTAAATGACATCTTGGATGCTTTTATCGCGCCAAACAGGGATCCTCGTGATGATTTACCTAAACCTTTATTAAGAAGAGGAATAATGAAATTAGAGGATTTACAAGTAGGCATGGAATTACAGGGAACTGTAAGAAATGTCGTTGATTTTGGTGCTTTTGTTGATTGCGGTGTTAAAGAAGACGGTCTTGTTCATTTATCGAAATTGAGTAAAGCCTTTGTAAAGCATCCTATGGATGTTGTTAATGTTGGCGACATCGTGACTGTTTACGTAGAAAACATTGATTTGATACGCAGAAGATTAGCTTTAACCATGATAAAACCTGAATAGTAGTATCTGGAAAATCAGAAATTTTCCGTAATACTTCTTGACAAGATTTTATGAATGGTGTATTATAAGATGGCGTTTTGTAGTGGAGTAATACTCAAGAGGCTGAAGAGGCGCCCCTGCTAAGGGTGTAGGTCGGGAAACCGGCGCGAGGGTTCAAATCCCTCTTACTCCGCCATTTTATAATCCAGTGCCGACTTAGCTCAATAGGTAGAGCAACTGACTTGTAATCAGTAGGTTACGGGTTCAATTCCTGTAGTCGGCACCATTTATTTTTGTGGAGGGGTAGCGAAGTGGCTAAACGCGGCAGACTGTAAATCTGCTCCCTGTGGGTTCGGCGGTTCGAAACCGTCCCCCTCCACCATTTTTTGTTGGGCTATAGCCAAGCGGTAAGGCAACGGACTTTGACTCCGTCATTTCGCTGGTTCAAATCCAGCTAGCCCAGCCATTTTTGCGAGCGTAGTTTAATGGCAGAACCTCAGCCTTCCAAGCTGACTGTGAGGGTTCGATTCCCTTCGCTCGCTCCAAAATATTACTTTAAAAAATTTAATAAAGTAATTGACAAAAAATTATAAAATGGTATAATGTTTGATGTTTTGAACTGTTGATCTTTGAAAACTAAACAGAACGTAAAAAACCTTTGAGTACAGAATCTAGCTAAGGAAATAATTAAGAATTAAAAATAAATTATTTTGGAGAGTTTGATCCTGGCTCAGGACGAACGCTGGCGGCATGCCTAATACATGCAAGTCGAACGAGTACAGAAATGTACTAGTGGCGA
>JAWLBU010000025.1:0-37138 GCA_041687555.1 Haloplasmataceae bacterium
TATTTTATGTAATCTATAATAATATTAATAAAATAACAAGGAGGAATTAAAATGGTAAATTTAACGCAAAAAGAAATTTATTTATTAAATGATCAAAAATCGCATGAAGAATTATGTATAAAAAAATATGCGAATTACGCAAACTTAGCGCAGGATCCGTATTTAAAAAAGATGTTTACAAAACACGGAAATCAGGAACAGGAACATTTAAACACGATAACGCAAATATTAAACGGTCAAGTTCCAAATACTAGTTGGCAGAAACCCCAACAACAACAGAAACAACAAAACGAACCCCTACCTTCAGAAAATAACAACCAACAGGATATTGATTTCTGTAATGACCTTTTAGCTACGGAGAAATATGTTTCTACAACTTATAATATTGCGATATTTGAGTTTAGTGATCATAATATCAGACAGGCATTAAATCATATCCAAAAAGAAGAGCAGGAACACGGTGAGGAAATCTTTAATTATTTAAGATCCGTGGGAGCATATAATATTCAGTGAGTAAAAAAACAGATAAGTTTTCGCCACTTATCTGTTTTTTCTATTCAGAATATTTTTTACTTAAAGCAACAGCCAACCTGGCTGCTACCTTGGCATTGTTATAGATTAGTTGAATATTTGATTCAAGGCTTTCTCCATCAGTTAATTCTTTTACCTTAGCAAGTAAGTAAGGAGTGGTTTCTTTTCCCTTTATTCCTTTTTCTTTGGCATCTTTTAAAGCCTTATTTATCGCATCGGTCATCTTCTCATAATCGAGCTGATATTGTTCCGGAATCGGATTAGCGATGACTAATCCTCCGTTTAAGCCTAAATCCCATTTTACTTTAATGGCATTAGCCAATTCCTCGATATTATCGACTCTGTAATCCACACCAAAGCCGCTCTTTCTTGTATAAAATGCCGGAAATTCATCGGTTCCAAATCCGACTACCGGTACACCTTGCGTCTCCAGATACTCAAGCGTTAATCCGATATCCAGAATCGATTTTGCTCCTGCGCACACTACCGCAACATTTGTATGAGCTAATTCCTGAAGGTCCGCCGATATGTCAAATGTCTCCTGTGCCCCTCTGTGAACTCCTCCAATACCGCCCGTGGCAAATACCTTAATTCCTGATAAATCAGCTAATATCATAGTAGTGGCAACAGTGGTCGCCCCATCTAATTTTTTGGCGACTATAAACGGTATATCCCTTCTGCTTGTTTTAACAACTGCTTTACTTTTTCCTAAATACGCAATTTCTTCTTCCGTTAATCCAACCTTTAATCTTCCCTGCATAATCGCAATCGTAGCGGGTGTTGCTCCGTTATCTTTTATTATTTTTTCGACATTTAAGGCTGTTTGGACATTTTGCGGATATGGCATGCCGTGGGAAATGATGGTGGACTCCAGTGCCACTACCGGTTTCCCGCTTTCTATGGCTTCTTTTACCTTTGGATTGATATCTATATATTTTTTATACATTATAACCCTCCTATTACAATCGCATTAATTTTTTTACATTTTCAACCGACATTTCTGGATTAATCGTATCCTCGTGGGATAATGCCAAGAGAGAAGCTGCCATGGCAAATTTCGCACTATAATCTATATCAAAACCATTATAGTAGCAATAGACTAAAGCGGCTAAAAAAGCATCACCCGCTCCCGTAGAGTTTACCACATTTATACTGTAAGCCGGTAGATGATTCTTTCTATTACCGTCATTATAGTATATACCATCCGTTCCAAGACTTATAAATACTCTTTTTACTCCTTTATATAAAAAATATTCCGCCACAGCTTCCAGATCCTTTTTACTATTAATCTTTATGCCCGAAAGTCTCTCCGCTTCCATTTTATTAGGTTTTATGGTATGAAAATAACCTATGCAATCTTTAACCTTGACAGACTTTGCGGCAGATACCGTATCCAGAAAAAAGGTGGTTTTATCATTATTTTTTACTATGTATTCAATGACATCCTTTGGAATATTTGTATCAATCACACAAACCTTTGCGTTTTTGATTATATGTTTCTTTTGCTTAATAAAATCGATACTTAATTTATCAAAAATATCCATCTGCGCAATCGCCAGGTTCATATCCTTCTTATGATCTAAAATTGCCATATAGCTTGAGGTCGGATATCCCTTTAATATTAATGAATGTTGCATATCAATGCCAATTTCTCTTGCTTCTTCCAATATCTTTTTCCCATACAAATCTTTACCTATGGCGCTAATAAGTTTTACATGTATTCCTAATCTCACCAGATTTTCACCTATATTTCTTCCGACTCCGCCCGCTGAAATTTTAACTTTTCCAGGGTTTGAATCCCTTAATACTAATGCGGAATCAGGAAACCCGATAATATCCACATTCGTTCCCCCTATAACAGTTACAAACCCATCATTTTCCATTCCTTTACCTCTTTCATAAATTGATGTTTATATAATATTATTGTCATAAAAAAGTCAATATTGCAATCATTTTATAACTTTTTTACCGTCCTTAACTTTCATGTTACTTAATAGTTGTGGAAAACTACTTCCTACTATGCTATAATTCTTTTAAAGAACTTTTTTGTCATTTTTGAAAGAATACTGTCAAAGAAAGACTAAATTTAACGATATCTACCGATTAATTTCAGATTTTTTTGGAGGTTTAAATGAACAAAAATATCATTCAAGATTTAACATTAGGACAAAAGCTTGATATTCTGCTTAATAAAAACTTTTTAAGTGACATTATCGCAAATGATTTCAAACTTCATTCTTTAGCTGACTTAGATAATTTTTCAATACAGGATGACAATACTTCATTACTTTTTACTGTCGCAAACAGTTGGAATTTGGAATTGGTTCAATCCGTGGCAGATAGAATAGCTAAAGATATTCACAGTCGAAAAACAAGCATTATTTTCACTCCTTTTTTCAATGCCAAAATTAAGAATGGGAAGAATGGAAAAATCGAAAATTTAGCAGAAGAGATTCACTTTACGCGGGAATTGCTGAACCATTATGTTACATCTTTTCACAGACAAAACCTCTATGTGATGGGTAGATATTATGAAGAAGGTATAAGTGATGAGTCCAATAAAACTCTTATGTATGAAACACTTGAAATGATTAAGAGCTGTCAATTGGATGGGGTCATTATATATAATAATACTTCCTGTGCGACGATTTTAAAAAATGAGTTTAACTATGAAGGCTTAATCTTATTAAAAACTACTAATCAGTTAAATCAACCCGTCTATTCTTTTTTTAACGATATCACAAACAAATATAATACAAAGGATGAATTAGAAAAAGCCATTAATCGCTTTAAAGAATATAAGTCTAAATTAGAAGAAAAGTTAATTGACAATAAAACTTTTATTAACGCTTTAAATCAACAAATGATTATCGATGAAAAGGAATTAAATAACGAAATCATTAAAATCTTAAATTTTTTATCGCATTTATATGATAAAACCAGATTAGAAAATTTAGACATTTCCATGCTAGATATCAAAAATGAAGAGTTATTTTTAAATGCTTCTAAAGAATCAATGGTTTTATTAAAAAACGAAAATAATTTTTTACCTATATCAGCCAAGCCCGGTGTGGTACTTATCGGAGACTTTGATGTATTGTTCGAGAAATCCCAAGAAACGGAAATGCGCAAATTAATTTCCCGGTATATACCAAACTGTCTGGGTTATTATAAAGTGTTTGATAGTTTATCAGGGGATAATTATCAACTGGTAGAAAATCTATTAAAAGAAATTAATGACGCAAGTGTTGTTATTATAAAGATAGAATCCAAAAATTACAATATTAAGCTATCTTCTTCCCAAATATATTTTCTCTCCAAGTTACGAGAAGCCGGTAAGGATGTTATAGTCGCCCTATCGCCTTCAATTCAATGCATTGACAAATGGGAACAATATTGCTCGGCTCTTATTTTAGGTCGAATCCTAGATTATTCCTCAATGAAAGCATTTTTGAGTATTATTGTCGGCGATGAAGTGCCATCCGGTAAATTAAGTCACGCTATTTATCAACACAATGGCACATCGCTATCCATCTTATATCCTTTCGGTTTTGGTTTAAGCTACACGGCATATCGATATTCAAATTTGCTTATTGATAAAAATAAAGTATCTTTTAAAATCACAAATACCGGTAAGGAGATTGGCTATGAAACACCTCAACTATACGTTTATCAGAACAATTTAACCGATGAAAAGAAATTAATCGGATTTAAAAAAGTGTTTCTTGCCGCAGGAGAAACTAATAAAATCGAGATCGAATTTGGAAATTGGATTAAAAGCGGAAAAAATTATACTTTTGAAGTTTCTTCATCAAAAAAACATGTGGAATTAACTTTAGCAGGCTATAATGACAATACACAAACGGACTTGAAAACCGCTGATTTAAGTAAACTTACACGAACAGCTAAACCTCATACATTAAAATCATTCAATTGGAAACTGTTCATTACGCTTTTACTTGCAATATTGATAAATTTTTCTTCATTTAAGCTCTTACAAACTGTTACACAAAATGATTACTTTGTTGCCATCCTGATATTCACGGTAATGATTGATACCCTATTATTCAAGCTCATAAGGGATATATTAAAAACAAAAGTTAAAAAACCTGCAGCCGATTCCTTACTCCATTTAATGGAGGACATGGAAAATTTAGAAGCATCGAATGAAGAAGTTTATCTAACCGATGGAGCATCAGCAAAAGATACTGATGAGCAAAGTCCTGAAATTACACCACTTGGTAACGATGTTGATGAATATGGCAATGTCACCAGAATCCTTAAACCAAGGAAAGTGATTTCTGTAGAACCTATTTATAACACTGAACTACAGATGGAACATTATTGTGATAACTTGTGTCAGTATATGGTCGATAATGGTTTAAAGATTGAAAAAAGAATAGCTCGAGAAATATTATCCTGTACGGCAGCTTCTCATATGATTATTGTAAAAAGCGAAAGAACGGATATCGCAAAACGTTTTTTAGAAATATACAATGATTTTATTGGTGCAAAATCCTTCGTTGAAACGGCAAGTACCGTATGGAATTCATTTGGAGATTTATTTCAGGGTGAAAGTCAGTTAAAAAACTGTATCGTCTCTGCCAATAAGAAAAAAGACTTAATTCATATTATGACATTGAACCATGTAGATTTATCCACAATGGAAAAGTATTTTGCGAGTATCATCGACTTTGCGACTAATCCGTTAATGCCTTGTTATATAAAAGAGATGGCTTCTTTTGGAGTATCTGAGTTGCCTAAGAACATATGGTTCATGCTTATTCCGACGAATTTTGATAATAACACAATACCAAATGAACTTATCCAATGTTCGGTTATTATTGATCTTGATGCGAAAATAGTACTGCCTAAAGATACTGTAAAACAAAATGAATTAAAGCTATCACACAATTATTTTATGGATAGTCTTCGAGATTCTGCCGATACCTATTTTGTTAATGAAGATCTGTGGAAAAAAGTTGATCAAATTGAATATTTTGTCAACAAGCAAACTCCTTTTAACATCGATAATCGTGTGTTCCGCCAATTAGAAAGATATACGACCATGTATATTATGAGTGGCGGCGAGGAATATGAGGCAATCGACAGCATTTTAGCAGCAAAACTCTTAATTATGATAGCTAAATTATCTTTGAGAAAAACAGATGATGAAAGTGAAGGCCTCTATGATTTATGTGAAAAATTATTTGGTTTAGATAATTTAACAAGATCCAAAGTATTGTTGAAGCAAATAGAAAAAATAAATATTCTATAACAATGAATGAGGGAGATTTATAGAATGGAAAAAGGACTATATTCCTTTGTACAAGGAAAGTCAATAATAAATTTTAATAAGATTATTGAATTTCTTTGGAAGCATTTATTCAGTAATATTGCGATATATTCCTATATATTTATCCTTTTGGCTTTAATCATTATCATCATCGTTTTGATGATGATAAATGAAGTACAACGGCAGAAAATGGTCACGGATAGTCATGAACAATTTAATCCCACCATTATCATTAATGGGAATGAAGCTAAGGATAAACCAGCAAAAGAGGAACCTAAACCGGAAGAAAAATTAAATGAGGAATCTCGCTTTTTCATGCTGACACAAATTGATAAAACCGTGGAAAATGCTAAACGGATTACCTATGACGATAACATCACATTAAAGGAATTATGCGAGGATTTTAAAGATTTTTCAGCCAGTCAGTTGAAATTATATTATGATATATCAGACATCAGGAGATTTATCGGCGGTCTTTCCGTCACCCATATTATGATACTTCAAGGTATGTCGGGGACAGGAAAGACATCACTGGCCTATGCCTTTGGTGAATATCTCAACAATTCGGCGGTTGTTGTTCCAATTCAACCAATGTGGAAAGAACGAACCGACTTAATCGGTTATTATAATGAGTTTACAAGAAAATTCAGCGAAACAACACTACTACAAAAGTTATATGAAGCAAATACCAACGATAATATCTATATCACGGTATTGGATGAAATGAATATAGCGAGGATAGAGTATTATTTTGCTGAGTTTTTATCACTATTGGAATTACCTGATACAAATAAAAGATATCTGGATGTTGTCTCAGATAAATGGGATAATGATCCTAAACTATTAAGAAATGGTCAATTACTTTTACCAAAAAATATGTGGTTTGTCGGAACGGCAAACAATGATGACTCAACATTTGCGATATCGGATAAGGTATATGACCGTGCGATGGTTATCAATTTGGATAAGAAAGCAAAGCCGTTTATTGCTAAAGATACCAAAAACCGAAGGATATCGGCAACAAAGTTCCTGGAGCTGGTAATAAAAGCACAGAAAGAATATGAAATAACAAACAGGAACTTAAGAAGAATAAAACAATTGGACAAATATCTGATAGCCAACTTTCAAATCACCTTTGGAAATCGAATAATGCAACAGATAAAAAACTATGTGCCGGTGATAGTGGCCTGCGGAGGTAGTGAGTTATCGGCAATAGATGATATATTATCAAAAAAAGTACTGAGAAAATTGGAATCAAAAAACTTGGTATATGTAAAAAGTGCAGCACAGGGATTATCCGCATTCCTTGATGATTTATTTGGCGAAGACCAAATGGAATTATGTAAGGAATACATCCAAAATATCGAAAAAAATGCCTAACATAGGATAAAGGATGAGTCATTATGAGACTAATAGATTTGTATTATCGAGCCTTTAATGCTTTTCGAAAGCATACGCAAAATAATTCGGACAGTCAAAAAGAGCGCAAGGCAATTACATATGCCAATATGAAAGATGACCAGTTCACATCTATTAAATACACCTGTGAAATTGATGAGGATTGGATTAAAAATATTGAAGAAGGTTTAATATACATTGAAAAGGCCATAAGAGAGGAAAGACAATTTATTCGCAGCGAAGGAGAAGTTGTCATAATCGAAAAGGTCAAACGGACATCGAAAGCATCTGTAGAACACTTAGCGCGTCATAGTGGCTTAATCACTCGCCTCCCCAAAAATGAAGACGACCCGGTCGTTCCCGACAAATTATATATGGTTGAGAAATTAAGTGATTTTGCTGTTTATGAAAATAAGTTTTTATATATGCTTTTAGAATATTTGAAAGTATTTATTAACATAAGAATCGATAATATTAAAGATAAAGTAACAACCTATCAATCAAATATGAGCATTCGGAAAGAAATCAAAATGAATAACCGTCATATAAATTATTATTTGACATATTCCGATTTAAATCATAATGACCCGTATTTGCTGGATGCTTATCAAAAGCTCCCATTGGTCACAAGGATCGAAACCATTTATGCAATCGTCAATTCTTTACTTTCTACCCCGCTCATGATGGAAGTATCAAAGGCTCCGATGATTAAACCACCCATTGTAAAAACCAATGTGCTGCGGATGAATCAAAATTTCAAGGCGGCATTACGGTTATACGATTACATCACATCCTACAATAAGGATGGGTATTCATTCAAAGAAGTCAAAAAAACTTACAATCCCTTTCCGGATGAAATGAGTGATGAAATTGCGGAGACTATCGGATTAACATCTTTCTTAGCATACAAATATGGAAATGACATAAAAGCGGATCTATTAGAAGTTTATAACAATGAAGAGAAAAAAATTAAGGAAGCGGAAGAACAACAAAAAGTTGAAGAAATAAAAAGATTAAAAAAGCGGATTGTCGAAATGAACGAAGACCCTGCGGAATACATGCTGGCATTGGAAAAACGAAACCGGAATTTAGAAAAATTAAACTCGGATTTAGACCTTGAGAAACAAAGAAATGCAGAGTACAAATTGCAGATAAATACTTTGGAAAAAGAAAAGGAAAATTTAAATGATGCTATTAAAAATATGCAATCCGAGGTTCTTAATAAAAATGAAGAAATAGACAAGCTAAACAGAAAATACTATGAGGACTTGACTTCCGGTGAACAGATTCATCGCCAGGAAATAAAGGCTTTAAATGAGGAACACCTAAAACAAAAAGCAGCTGAGCAGGAAAGTCTGATTAAGAAATATGATGAAATAATAAACGGTTTTAATACGCAAATACAGAAGTTAAAAGAGACAATAACAAGTTATGAAAATCAAATGAAAGAACTTGAAATCAAGATGCAACAAATTGAAGAAGATAAACGTTACGCAACGGGAAGACTTCATGCGCTAAAATATCAGCAAGGGTTGATGACGGACGCGGATGATTTCACTTCAAAAGAGAAGTTTAAGGAATTAGAGTTGGAAATGATCGCATATAAAAAATTTTTTAATGAACAATGGAAAAAAACGAAGTATAAAATTCGCAAAAAAGCAAAAGAGGAAAATTTATTAAGCAATAGGAAAAAGTAACATTGAAACAGAGGTGAAACTATGAAATTGAGTTATTTTGCAAAGTTAATAATTTTACTAGTTTTCACTGTGATTATTGGTTCACTTCTAATAATATCATTATTGAAGAATCCCGACTTCATTGATCATTCTTTAATATTGGATACATCTCAAAGATTGTATATTTTATTATCAGCAATAATACTCCTTGGTTCATTATTATTTATTATTTCAGCTCTTGATAATGAAAGACGGGTATTATCTGAAAGAGGAGATTTTGACTCAGATATAGATTCACCTAGCCCTGAGGAAATATCCAATCCTAATGTAATAATTAATGAAAATAATGTTGAGGATGAATTATTACAAGAGGAACCTAAACCGGAAGAAAAATTAAATGAGGAATCTCGCTTTTTCATGCTGACACAAATTGATAAAACCGTGGAAAATGCTAAACGGATTACCTATGACGATAACATCACATTAAAGGAATTATGCGAGGATTTTAAAGATTTTTCAGCCAGTCAGTTGAAATTATATTATGATATATCAGACATCAGGAGATTTATCGGCGGTCTTTCCGTCACCCATATTATGATACTTCAAGGTATGTCGGGGACAGGAAAGACATCACTGGCCTATGCCTTTGGTGAATATCTCAACAATTCGGCGGTTGTTGTTCCAATTCAACCAATGTGGAAAGAACGAACCGACTTAATCGGTTATTATAATGAGTTTACAAGAAAATTCAGCGAAACAACACTACTACAAAAGTTATATGAAGCAAATACCAACGATAATATCTATATCACGGTATTGGATGAAATGAATATAGCGAGGATAGAGTATTATTTTGCTGAGTTTTTATCACTATTGGAATTACCTGATACAAATAAAAGATATCTGGATGTTGTCTCAGATAAATGGGATAATGATCCTAAACTATTAAGAAATGGTCAATTACTTTTACCAAAAAATATGTGGTTTGTCGGAACGGCAAACAATGATGACTCAACATTTGCGATATCGGATAAGGTATATGACCGTGCGATGGTTATCAATTTGGATAAGAAAGCAAAGCCGTTTATTGCTAAAGATACCAAAAACCGAAGGATATCGGCAACAAAGTTCCTGGAGCTGGTAATAAAAGCACAGAAAGAATATGAAATAACAAACAGGAACTTAAGAAGAATAAAACAATTGGACAAATATCTGATAGCCAACTTTCAAATCACCTTTGGAAATCGAATAATGCAACAGATAAAAAACTATGTGCCGGTGATAGTGGCCTGCGGAGGTAGTGAGTTATCGGCAATAGATGATATATTATCAAAAAAAGTACTGAGAAAATTGGAATCAAAAAACTTGGTATATGTAAAAAGTGCAGCACAGGGATTATCCGCATTCCTTGATGATTTATTTGGCGAAGACCAAATGGAATTATGTAAGGAATACATCCAAAATATCGAAAAAAATGCATAACCTACGTTAAGTTAAATTTGGCTTATGGAGTTTTGGTAGGGGAAGTGATTTAATGAATAAAAAGAAATTAATCTGGGGTGGAAGTATCTTAGTCGGTACCACACTTCTATTGATAATTTACTTTGCTTTTAATCTGCTTGGTATATCCCAATCATTAATGAAAAAATATGAACTGGTTATTACGACGGAAAGTGCGGAGAAGCTTTATGACGGTACCCCGCTCTCAAGTAACAATTGGTCATTACAAAGCGGTAAATTAGTACCCGGTCACAGCATGAAAGTTACCATGAAATCAAGTATAACCTATCCCGGGTCCATACCTAATGAAATTGGGGTCACAATTTTTGATGAAAAAAACAATAATGTGACCAGCAATTATAAAATTATTTATGACCTAGGAAAACTAACCGTTTTACAATGGGATATAACAATTCAAACGGAGAGTCGGGAAAAATTCTATGATGGAGCCCCACTCTCAAGTAACAATTGGTCATTACAAAGTGGAACATTGATGTCCGGACACAGAATTGAATATACCATGGCTTCAAGTATTACCTATCCCGGGTCGATACCGAATGAAATAGGTATTACGATTTTAGACGAAAACAATAATGATGTATCTAGCTTATATAATATTATTTACAACCTAGGAGAACTGACTGTTTTTAAATGGGATATAACAATTCAAACGGGTAGTTCAGAGAAATTCTATGACGGAACCCCATTAACTAATAATAATTGGTCACTCCAAAGCGGAGTATTGATGTCCGGACACAGCATCAATACCACCATGACCTCTAGTATAACTAATCCCGGATCAATACCGAATGAAATAGGTGTGACGATTATAGACACAAACAATCAGGATGTGACTGGCATTTATAATATTACTTATAACCTGGGAACACTGACTGTTTTTAAATGGGATATTACGATTCAAACGGATAGTTCGGAAAAAATCTATGACGGTACCCCGCTCACTAATAACAATTGGTCAATCGAAAGCGGACAATTATATACCGGTCATAGCATTGATTTTACCATGGTTTCAAGCATAACCAAACCAGGGTCCGTACAGAACAAAATTGGTGTCACGATTTTAGATGAAAATAATAAAGATGTGACCAGCATTTATAATATTACTTATAACCTAGGAACATTAACTGTATTAAAACGAGACATTACCATTCAAACCGGGAGTTCAGAGAAATTTTATGACGGTACCCCACTCACAAGTAATACTTGGTTAATCCAAGATGGAACATTAGTGAATGGTCACAGCATTGATGCTACCATGACATCAAGTATCACCTATCCCGGGTCCACACAGAATAAAATCGGTGTCACGATTTTAGATGAAAATAGTAATGATGTCACCGGTAATTATAATATTACCTATAACCTTGGAACACTGACTGTTTTTAAATGGGACATTACGATCCAAACAGAGAGTTCGGAAAAGACCTATGACGGTACCCCACTCACAAATAATACCTGGTTAATCCAAAGTGGGACACTGATGACCGGTCACAGCATTGAAGTTACCATGACATCAAGCATCACCAATCCGGGGTCCATACAGAACAAAATCGGTGTTACGATTTTAGATGAAAATAATAATAATGTTACCAAAAACTATAACATTACCTATAACCTTGGAACACTGACTGTTTCAAAACGAAACATTACGATCCAAACAGAGAGTTTAGATAGAATCTATGACGGTACCCCACTCACAAGTACCACTTGGTCAATTCAAAGCGGAACATTAGTGAATAATCACAGCATTGAAACCATAATGACTTCAAGTATCACAAATCCCGGAGCAATACCGAATGATATTGGAGTTACGATTTTAGATGAAAACAATAGTAATGTGACGCAAAACTATAATATTACCTATAACAAGGGAACATTGACTGTTTATAAACGAAATATTACGATTCAAACGGGTAGTTCAGAAAAAGTCTATGACGGAAGCCCACTCACAAATAGTAATTGGCTACTCGAAGTTGGAACATTAGTGATTGGTCATAGAATTGAGCATACCATGACATCAAGCATTACTAATCCTGGGTCCATACTTAATGAAATAGGAATCACAATATTAGATGAAAACAGCAATGATGTGACCCAAAATTATAACATTGACTATAATAAAGGAAATCTGACTGTTTTAGAACGTGATATTACGATACAAACTGAGAGTTTAGAAAAAACCTATGACGGTACCCCACTTACTAGTAGCAGTTATACAATCCCAAGCGGAACATTAGTGAATGATCACAGCATTGATATCATCATGACGACAAGTATTACTAATGCCGGTTCAGTTCCTAATGATATACAAATTGCCATTTTAGACGGGAACGGTAACAATGTAACCGGCTACTATAACATTAACTATAATCTTGGAACGTTGACTGTTCAAAAAATCAGTCTAATCCTGCTATCCGGAAGTGCAAGCAAAGTATATGATGGAACTCCGTTGACATATAACGTATGGAGTCTTGTCTACGGTGAAGTATTAGCTGACCATGAACTTAGGGTGAACGTTACCGGAGTAATAACCGATGTCGGCTCCGTAGATAATTTAATGCATGCTTATGTACTTGATGAAAATGACAATAATGTCACATCTAACTATGATATTGAATTACAACTAGGTAAATTAACGATTCTTACAAGTATATATTCATCAGGTAATTTATCACGAACACCTCCGGAGATAAGCGACGAAACCTATTTACAAATCTTTGCAAGTCAATCGGGCAGAGTTTATTTAAGGGATATGTCATTTGGTAATTATAATGGTCAGGGTTGGGATTTAGGAATACCTTATAATATTAATTTGGGAATTAATCCACTTAGTTTTAGCAGTTTAGCATTACTGGAGTCTGGAAGACAAGTAAACACTATTCAAATAAGACACTTAAGGGAATTTATTCCATACCTGACGCCATATTATGCCACCAATAATTTAAATATTGTAAATGACATACATGTTTACGGGCAACTAGAATCGATATATTCCTTTAATTATATTTCCTATGATTATGTAAGTTCATCAAAGTTTTTACTACAAGATCAGTCAATTATTGAAAAAGAAAGTTTATATCGAGATTACGTTTATGATAATTATCTAGCAATACCTCAATTAACCCGATTAGCGATGCTGCAATTAGCCCAACAAAATAATTTGGATCCATCAAAGCCTACAATTGCTTTAGATGTACAAAGATATATCCAAAACGCCGCGACATATAATTTAAACTTTCAACCGATCCCAGATGATGTCGATGTGGCAGTTTATTTTCTGACCGTTTCCAAAGAAGGTATTTGTCAACACTTTGCCACAGCAGCTACATTGATGTACAGAGCACTAGGAATACCTGCACGATATGTAACCGGATTTGTCGGGGATGCCACAAGGGACCAATGGTCTAATATAACTGGCGAACAAGCCCATGCGTGGGTAGAAATATACATTGATGGTATGGGTTGGGTTCAGGTTGAAGTAACCGGATCATTTGAAGCAAAACCAAGAATTACCGTTACACCAAAAGATGTTAAGAAGCTTTATGTAGAGGGACAAGATCCGATTAAGGCAACATCGGTTGATATTAAAGGATTTGAAGATTATATAGACCAAGGTTATACATATCATGTTACCTTTGGCGGAGAACTATCAACAATTGGCAGGGAAACAAGCACAATAACTGATTTTATCATATATGACGAATTAGGTAATGATGTGACCCATATGTTTGATATAACTTATAACACGGGAATTCTTCAATTATATGGATACCAAATAACACTTGAGACAGTAGACGATAGTAAAATATACAATGGTTCTTCATTAACAAACTTTAATTGGAATATTATCGGTGAACTGGGTGATGGTCATTATGTAAACAATGATCAAGTTGTGTTTACCGGTCAGCAACTAAATGTTGGTATGTCACAAAACAGAGCCACATTAACAATCTTAGATGCGGACGGAAATGATGTGACTTGGATGTATTTGATAAATTATGATTTTGGCAGTTTAACTGTTTATCCAAGATTGATCACAATCCAATCAGATGATGCGACAAAACCGTATGATGGATCACCGTTAATATGTCAAGAATACGAAATAGTCTTCGGATCATTAGCAGACGGTGACACACTCAGTGTGGTCATATCCGGAACACAAACGAATATAGGAAGCAGCGACAATATTATTGAATCCGCTATGATTACAAATGGAAGCACAGATGTTACCTTTAACTATATAATTCAGTACATAGAAGGAAAATTAACCGTAACTCCGGCAAATTAATTATTCTACAATCTAAACAGAAGGGAGGTACACCATTTATGTTATATGAAATGTATGAGAGAAGAATAAATAGAATCATCTCCATAAGGAATAAAATTTATCAGTTTAGAGTGTTAATCGGCATTATGGCAGTAATATTCGCCCTTTTATTAGTTGGTTTTATAAAAACCAAAGGGATTATTTACGATGTCTCTGTTCCGGATACATATGTTTATGGAGATGATGTTGAATTTAATGCCAATGCTTTATTTACGAAAGTTCAATATGAATATAGCCCGTATGGTATGAATCAATGGACGAAAGTAAGACCGCATGCACCTGGTCAATACCAAACCAGGCTGTCAGCCAAAAAATCTTTTGGAAAAGTGAATAATGAAATTCATGATTTTATTATAGAACCAAAACGTATCAGTGTTTCAATTAACGAAAAAATTATCGAATTTGGCAATGAATTAACAGTTAATGCTGACTTAAAGAAAGGTGATTATATTTCTGAAATCAAATTTAAATTTGATAACCTTTCAAGCAATAAGACATCGGTAGTCGTTGAATCAATCAAAATCAACGATTCTAAAAATATTGATGTGACAAATTGCTATGAATTCGATTTCATAAAATCGGAAATTGAATTTCGACCAAGAAAAATAAAAATATCTCTCATAAATAAACAAAATATATACAACGGTGTATCCTTCACTTCTAAAGATATTGAGGTCACAGATGGTAGTTTAGGCTCCGGACATACAATTCATATTACCACATCAGGAAGTCAAACGGATGTAGGTAGTAGTATTAATACAATCACTGGCTGTACAATATGGGCCGGAGATACCGATGTGACAAATAATTATGAAATTACCTATGAAACAGGTACTTTGGAAGTAATTCCTCGTCCGATTACGATTAGAACAGAAAGTGATATTAAAGTTTATGACGGTACTCCGTTATTCAATTTAAACTATAATATTACTGATGGATCTCTCGTTGAAGGACATAAAATTGAAGTCATTAATTATGAAAGCTTTACTAATGTCGGTACATATGCAAATAATTTAACGATAAAAATTACTGATGCAAACAATACCGATGTTACAACTAATTATAATATTACATATAAAACAGGTACCTTGAAAGTCACTCCCCTTCCGATTACGATTAAAACAGAGGGGGACACTAAGATCTATGACGGTACTTCGTTATTCAATCTGAACTATAGTGTCACTAATGGATCCCTCCTTGAAGGGCATCGTTTTGACATCATTAATTATAAAACCATCACTGATGTAGGAATTAGTGATAATAATTTAGAAATACATATATTTGATGAAGAAAATAACAATATTACAAGTAACTATGATATTACCTATGAAACAGGTACTTTGGAAGTAACTCCGCTTCCGATTACGGTTACAACTGATAATGGTTCAAAGGTTTATGACGGTACACCGTTATCCAATTTAAACTATAATGTTACTGATGGCGTACTCGTTCAAGGGCATAGTATTGACATTATTAATCATGAAACCATCACCAATGTCGGAACAAAAGCAAATAATTTACAGATACGTATTTATGACACATATAATGACAATGTTACGGATAACTATGACATTACATATGAAACCGGTACCTTAGAAGTCACTCCTCGTCCTATCACTTTTAAACCTGCTGATGTTACTAAGGCTTATGACGGTAAACCATTGACTACTCAAAATCCTAGCATTATTGATGGAACACTTGTTGGAGGACATACGATTGAAATATCGACAATCGGAAGTCAAACGAATGTCGGTAGTAGTACTAATACGATCATTAACTATGTCATATGGAGCGAGAGTACTGATGTTACTAGAAACTATCATATTACCTATGAAACAGGAACTTTAGAAGTTATTCCTCGTCCTATTACTGTCAAACCTACTGATGTCACAAAGGTCTATGATGGTACATCACTGACATCTAATGTGGCAGAGAGTGTAATCAAATCTGATTTAGTAAACGGACATACGATTGAAATAACGACAATTGGAAGTCAGACAAACGCCGGTAGTGGCATTAATACAATCACAAGTTGTACAATATGGGACGGAGATACCGATGTAACAAGTAACTATCATATTACCTATGAAACAGGGATATTGGAAGTTACTCCTCGTCCGATTACCGTTAAACCAACTGATGTCACAAAGGTCTATGACGGTACACCTTTAACTAACCAACATTTTAAAATCATTGATGGAACACTTGTAGGAGAACATACGATTGAAATAACGGCAATCGGAAGTCAAACAAATGCCGGAAGCAGCCTTAATACAATCACAGACGCTAGTATTTGGGATGGAGATACCGATGTTACAAATAACTATAATATTACTTACGTAACAGGTATTTTAGAGATCACTCCTCGACCGATCACCGTTAAACCTACTAATGACACAAAGATCTATGACGGAACACCGTTAACTAATCAAAATCCTGAAATTATAGATGGAACACTTATAGGAGAACACTCTATTGAAATAACGACAATTGGAAGTCAAACGAATGTTGGTAGTAGTACTAATATAATCGTTGACAGTAGAATATGGGACGGAATGAGTGACGTTACAAAGAACTATAAAATCATCTATGAAACAGGTACTTTAGAAGTTACACAACGTTCTGTTACCGTTAAGCCTACTGATGTTACAAAGGTCTACGACGGTAAACCATTAACTAATCGAGATTACGAAATTATCGCCGGTTCAATTGTAAGTGGACATACTGTTGAAATCATGACAACAGGAAGTCAAACGAATGTCGGTAGTAGTATTAATATGATCAATGGTAGTAGAATATGGGACGGAACTACCAATGTTACAGGAAACTATTCTATTACCTATGAAACAGGTACATTAGAAGTTACCCCTCGCCCTATTACCGTTAAACCTACTGATGTTATAAAGGTATATGACGGTAAACCGTTAACTGCTCAAAGTCATAAAATTGTTGCCGGGACAATCGTAAGCGGACATACTGTTAAAATCACTACAATAGGAAGTCAAACAAATGTCGGTAATAGTACTAGTACAATAACTAGCTGTACAATATGGGACGGAAGTACCAATGTTACAGGAAACTATTCTATTACCTATGAAACAGGTACTTTGGAAGTTACTCATCGTCCGATTACAGTCAAAGCCGTAGATGATACGAGGGTCTATGATGCTACACCGTTAACTAATCAAAATTATGAGATAATTAACGGTTCAATTGTAAATGGACATACTCTTGAAATCACAATTATTGGAAGTCAAACGAATGTCGGAAGTAGTTATAATACAATCACTGACTTTAATATCTGGGATGGGGATACTGATGTTACTGATAACTACCAAATCAATATCGAAACGGGTACATTAGAAGTTACTCCTCGTCCGATCACGATTAGAACGGCTAGTGACTCTAAAATCTATGACGGTGATACATTATTCAATTTAAACTATAATATTATTGTCGGGTCACTAGTTAATGGTCATAAAACTGACATTATTAGCTATGAAACCATTACCGATGTTGGAACAATAGCAAATAATTTAGATATACATATTTATGACACATATAATACCGATTTAACATATAACTATGAGATTACCTACGATGAAGGTATATTAGAAATTACCCCTCGTCCGATAACGATAAAAACAGATAGTGACTCTAAAATCTATGACGGTACACCTCTATATAATATAAACTATAATATTATTAATGGGTCACTCGTTGGAAGCCATAACATCAATATTATAAATTATGCTGGAATTACTGATGTCGGCATTTGTGATAATAATATAGTGATTCAAATTTATAATACTGAACATATCGATGTAATAAATAACTACGAAATTACCTATATAACTGGCACATTGGAGGTTACTCCTCGTCCGATTACGATAAATACGGGCAGTGATTCAAAGATTTACGACGGTACGCCACTATTCTATACAAACTATAGTGTTACTATCGGATCACTTGCTGAAGGGCATAATATTAACATCATTAATTATGAAACCATCACCAATGTTGGAACAAAAGCAAATAATTTAGAAATACTTATTTATGATTCATATCATAATGATGTATCGGATAATTATGACATTACATATGAAACCGGTACATTAGAGGTTACTCATCGCCCGATTACCGTTAAACCTACAAATGTTATAAAGGTTTATGACGGTACGCCATTAACTAATCAAAATCCTGAAATTATAGATGGTACACTTGTAGGAGGACATACTATTGAAATAACAACAATTGGAAGTCAAACGAATGTCGGAGTTAACACTAATACAATCACCAGCTCTACAATATGGGACGGAAGTACCGACGTTACAGGAAACTATACTATTAACTATGAAACAGGTACTTTAGAAGTTATTCCTCGTCCGATTACTGTCAAGGCTGTAGATGATACGAAGGTCTATGACGGTACACCGTTAACTAATTCAAATTATGAGATAATTAGCGGTTCAATTGTAGATGGACATACTGTTGAAATCACAATAATTGGAAGTCAGACGGATATCGGAAGTAGTTATAATACAATCACTGACTTTAATATCTGGAATGGGGATACTGATGTTACAAATAACTACCAAATCACTATCGAAACGGGTATATTAGAGGTTACCCCAATACTGATTGAATTTCAGGTTTATGATATAAGTAAAGTTTATGACGGAACATTTATTAAACATGATATAAATGATTATTGGATTCGGACAAACAATTTACCAAGTAATTATACTGTTAATATCGATATAATCGGTCAAAGAAAAGACGTTGGTCGTACTGAAACATATATTGATGAAACAACAATTAGAATTTATGATGAAAAAGGTCTTGATGTCACACACATGTACGATATCGTTTGTTATCCAGGTTCAATTGAAGTATTACAACGTGAAATTACCGTTACTTCGTTTTCCGCCCAAAAATATTACGACGGAACTCCGTTAACTTCAAACATTTACTATATAACAAAGGGTAGGCTCGCAGAAAATGAAAATATCACCGTTAACATCACCGGAATAATTGAAGAGGTAGGAACAACAAATAATACAATTGAAAGTGTTATAATAACTGACATAGAAGGATTAGATGTAACAGATAATTATAAAATAAATAAGGTTGAAGGTAAATTGACAATTCTAGCTGAATGATATGGGAGGAGATATGTTATGAGTCAAAATATAGCCGTATACATAAAAAAAGGAATGGTAGCATCGAAAAAAGCATTATACAATCAAAAACAATTTTATATATATTGTTTGTTTTTACTAACATCCTTGTTTGGGAAACTGTTCTTTATTACATACCCGATATTTGCGCTAGCCGACATTAGATTAGTAAAAACCATTGAGGAAACAGGTAACTTCGAGGTAGAAAAGACATTTGAAGACGCAAATTCAATAAAAAAAGTATGGACAATGGTAATATTTATTTTATTGAAAACATCGCTCCTCCTTTCCGGTATTGTTATTCTATCCGGTATCACATATTGGTTATCTTATCTCGGTGAAATAATCGACAATATGACTAATTTAGACAGATATTATATAACCGCCCTTTTCTGGGTATTAGGAGTAGCAGCAATAATTTTATTCATAATAATAGTAAATTTATTTTCAGGACCGGCAGCCTATATTATTCAAACCTATGATGATTATGGAATATCGGATACTTTGATTAAAAGCTTTTCGATAATGAGAAAAAATGGAAAAAGACGACTCCTGTTAATTAATCTGTTTCATTTGCTTCGTTTTATGATAAATTCACTAATATGCTCGGGACTAATATACATTATTTATCAGTCCTTATCCCAATTGGTGTTTATTTTCTGCTCAATTAGTTTGGGTATAATACTATTACTCACACTACCTAAAATAATCCTTTCAAATAAAATTGCGACAATCAGTTTATTTAGTGAGCTGACTGCTGATGATGATAGCAAAGTCCTTTTAGACAGTAAAGACTCTCAAAATATAAAGAGAAAGGTAAAAAAGGAAGATTTATTGGTGACACTATTTGATAATTCAATTATTGAAGGAAACAATAACAAAAAGAACGAGGAATTATAAATGATTTGGAAAGTAGTATCGATTATTTCTTTTGCTGCTTGCATGATTTTAGTTGCATTATTTATAACAATTAAAATAAGATTTTTTCATAATTTTACGAAACGTAGATTAATAAAAGATAAACTACTCGAAAAAAAATGGTTAGCGGGTAACTACAATTTAATATTTAATACTTCCGGAGAAGTATCACATGTTATTAATAAGTACATCATAACTTATGATAAAAAAAAATGTTATTTAATATGCAACTATACCAAGCAATTTTATAATGTCTCCATGAAAGTTTTCGCTTATAACAAACAACAACAATTAATCCGTGTGATTGAAGTTAATGAGACCGGTATGTCATCTCATTCATCAGTCATCAACCTGCCTTCAAATTGTAAATATGTCAATATCATGATTAATAGTGTTAATAATCTTCCTATAAAAGAAACAAATGAAATTAAAGCATATAAAAAATTAATTAAAATTGAGACACTTGCCCTCTTTTTTGGCTTACTTTTTACAGCCTGTATTACGATAAATGTGATAACCGCTGATTTAGTTGATGATTATATAAAAAGCATCGGCATGTTAATAACTTTAGTCCCAAATATATTGATTTGTACCATTAATTATATAATAATATCAAGATTATTTATATTAAAAAAATCTGCTGATTTGGGAGATTATTGTAAATGAAAAAGTATGTTTATGAAAGTAAAAGAAGCTATCAATCACCTGAATATGAACCGGTGAAATTAAAAGAGTACATTATATTCAGAGATAAAACAACACAAGAAAAATTTATGATTTTAGATTTTGTTAATAATGATCAGGAAACTATCAATACAATAAAGTTTGAGATAGAACAATTCACCCGAGACGGTAAATTGATTCGAAAAGGCGATTATATATATGAGAATTTCGAAGTAAAAGGGTATAAACATTTTGTTCCTTATGGGAAAATAGCGGTTAGTGAAAACTGTGAGTCCATTAAAATGAATTTATTGTCTGCCTGCTATGAAACAAAAAAATGGACAAGTGGAAAATGGGAAATGGTTGAAAATAATCAAGTTCAATATCTAAATAACAGTAATAATCGAATGAATGGTTTTGTCTTAAGATTCACTAAATACGGAATATCTTTCCCATTAAGCATATCAATAATCTTATTTCTTCTTTTTTTCTCAATTAGCATCTTAATTTCCATTTATGTTTTGAAATATGATATCTATCGCACTTTGTTTTAATCACTTTTAGTAAATAATAGAAAGGAAAATCAATGTAAAAAATTGATTTGGACGGTACTGATGAAATTTTATATATGTAAGAATTGTAATCAAGTTCATATCAAATTAATTGATAATATACCATCTTATTGTTGTGATAATGAGGTGGAAGAGTTAATTCCCAATTGTTTTGGTGATAAAGAAACGCATCTTCCTAAAGTCAGACAAGTAGGAAATTTCATCACCATTACAGTCGGTGAAGAAGAACATCCAAGCGTGGATATTCATCACATTTCTTTTATCTTATTAGAAACAAACCTAGGTGCCCAATATAAATATCTAAAAACAAATGAAATTCCACTAGCTGATTTTATCATTTCCAACGATGAGAAAATATTGAATGTATATGTGTATTGTACACTTCATTCATTGTGGAGTCTTCACTAATTTTGAAAACCGATTTGTAACTCTTAAAAAAACTCCTATCAATAACAAACAGTTATTAGTAGGAGTTTTTAATTATACACTAGATTTTAAAACTTTTTCCATTTATCCGCATACTCTCAACTCTTCCACCGTTTTTACGGTTTCAGCTGATTCCTATGGTATTTTATTGTTAATCATTGTATTCTTAGTCATTAAATTAATATTTCTGATTAATTTTATCCAAAACTAAATAACAAACTAATTCTTTAATGAATAAAATATAAGGAATAAATACGATAAAGGAGAATAAGATGATAAGTTATAAATTTTTTTACGGTCTGATTACAACGATTGATGAGTTTTGGACAAATAATCCCCAAAATGAAGGCTGTTATAAAATAATGACGATACAAATGTATGATGGTAACATCATTAATTTTATTATTTCACCGGATACTTATTTTGTGGATAATTATGTGATGAAAATAGGTGATTTGGTCGTCGGTTATTATGATGCAAACGCTCCTGTTCCTTTGATTTATCCTCCGCAATACCGGGCACTTATCGTAGCTCAGTTAACACTCGATAGAAATATTAAAGTAGATTTTTTCAATGAACAACTGATAAGTAGTGACGGTATGTTGAAATTGAATATTTTCCCATCAACGAAAATAATACAGGAAAATGGACAAATTTTTACAGGTAACCTTGCAAACCGTAATTTAATCGTTACATATGGTCCGGTAACCAGAAGTATACCTGCACAAACTACACCTTATAAAGTAATTGTTATTTGTCGAATGTAAAATCATTGTATTTCTTCAATATCAGACAATTACTTCATGCAAAAATTATTTAAATTCGCTAAATCATTTAAGATGACATTTATAAGTTTTTCTTTTGTTTTAAGTGCTAAATAAAACAATTCCTCCGTAATATCTTTTTTTATTAAAGCTTCTTCAAGTTCGTCCATATCATCAATTTTTATGTCACCATTCGGACGAACAATCAAATCCAAGTACAGATCATCGAAAAAAGCCACATCATCCTCAGCATAACCTTGATTTGCGATTATGTCGATATACCACAAATTTATAATATTTTCATCATTAATCATGGCTGTGATAACATAATTTTCACTCTCTGGCATGATTTGTAACCATTTCATCCCTTTATCACATACTGTTATTACCTCATCGGGATATTCCCATCGTGAAGGGAGTGAAACTTCATCTATATATAATAAAGACACTATTCCTTCAAAGTCATTACATTTCTTATGTTTCTGTATATATCTTTTGGATGTTATTCTCGTCCATATATCTCTGTCAAGACGCTTTCTTTGCAATTTC
Source organism: Haloplasmataceae bacterium (assembly GCA_041687555.1). Classification (GTDB taxonomy): domain Bacteria; phylum Bacillota_I; class Bacilli_A; order Haloplasmatales; family Haloplasmataceae; genus JAWLBU01. The sequence goes on from JAWLBU010000025.1 coordinate 23,822, forward strand.
TTACACCTTCTTTATGAATATTCACCAATTATAACCAAAAAAGGACTGTATAAACAGTTCCTTATTTTTTCTTGCTAAATTTTTAGATCATTTAATGGATTAAAATCTCCTTCGGGCCCTTTCCATCTAAACCTTCCTTCGGTATGCTTACCAATCTGGATAGCTTCAACCGGACATTGATGAATGCATCTCATGCACAGATAACACTTGTTATCAAATATTACCGTTTCATTTACCTTTATATTATGCGAAGGACATATTTTTTCGCATTTTTTGCACTTAATGCAATTTGCATTAACCCAAAATTTCTTCTTTATTTTATTTTCAAAAAACGGGTAGATTTTCATCATAATCTTTCCCAGAATCTTTTTTCTTACTGAGATTTTCATAGTCACTTTGTGTATATTTATATCTTCGCCTAATAATATTGAGTTATGAACTTCCATCAGCTTTTCAATTAAATGATTGGCTTCAGGAATATTGTTAAAATCCCGTTTCTGTATTTTCCGGGCTATATAAGAATCTTTTTTGATAAAGGCAAGTCCATCCGATCCTGGCATACTGATATCAAAGATACCCATCGTAGAATAGCCGCTCTTTTCAAAAATATCTTGCGCATGTAAAAGGGCGTTACCGCTGATAATCGCTTTGGTACAATAAATAAATGTCATTTTGTTTTTAGTTAACGGTAAGTCTTTTAAATAGTCCTGAACAAAAAGCGGTAAATCACAGGCATATACCGGAAATCCAAAAATAAGATAATCGTATTCTGCTATTATTGATTTATTAACAGTCTCAATAGAAGCAATATGAACGTTAACATCCTTATCTTTCAAATGTTTCTCCAAATATTTACCTACATAAGCGGTATTCCCAGTCCCGCTAAAATAGAGCACCAATACTTTCATTATTATTCATCTTCTTCATTAATTATAATATTACTTCTCATTATAATCTCCGCTTAATCATCTGACAAGAAGTAACCGTTATATTTCATACTTACTTATTTTAATGTTATATGTTACTTGATGATTACTTCATCAACATAACGATTTAAAATATTTTTTATCTGAATAAGTTCATCTTTATCATGAACATGATATCTCGTTGATACTAATTGTTTGTTAGAGTATCGATAAGGTTGAATACAATAACGTTTAGCTTTATTGATTAATTCACCGATATATTCAAAATCGTTTATCGTATGAAACTCTTTTACCACAGTTGTTCTAAATTCATAATCGATAGTCGAATTCATTATCATTTGTATGGAGCATTTAATATTATCTAGCTTTTGATTTACATTTGTAGCACTGATATACTTACTAAATACTCCTTTGATATCCATCGCAACGTAATCCACTAACTTTTCCGTTATCAACCTTTTTAATACCTCAGGTCTGCTTCCGTTTGTATCAAGTTTTACACTTAAATTCATAGACTTAATCATACCGGCTATTTCAAATATATAAGGTGATAAGGTTGGTTCACCGCCGGAAATGACAACCCCTTCCAATAAACCTACTCTATCTATTAAAAATTGTTTTAATTGTATAAGGGACATGATAGAAGCGGATTGATTAACTAAATCACCGTTATGACAATAAGGGCAACGGAAATTACATCCGGATAGAAATATCGTACAAGCAATCTTACCCGGATAATCAATTAATGATGATTTCACAATACCGCTAATCATGTATTACATACTCTTTCCGTTCAAAATATTCTTGTTTTTTCCCTTTATTAAAATTTTGAACAGGACGGTAAAAACCTACAACCCTTGTCCACACTTCAGCTTCTCGATCACATATCGGACATGTGAAATGTTCACCGTCTAAATAGCCGTGCTCTTCACATATAGAAAAGGAAGGGGTAATTGATAAATATGGTAAACGGTATTTTGTAAAGATGGTTTTAATCAGTTTTTTAGTCTGTCGATAATCAGAAATTTTCTCACCTAGAAAAGCATGTAAGACTGTTCCTCCGGTATACTTGCATTGTAAATCATCCTGTAGATTAAGACACTCAAATATATCATCAGTATACCCTACGGGCAAATGAGTACTATTAGTATAATATGGTGTATTTTCTCCGGCAGTGATGATATCAGGATATTGTTTTTTATCAATTAAAGCCAGTCGATAACCGGTTCCTTCAGCCGGTGTGGCCTCCAAATTATATAAATCACCGTCTTTTTGAAACTCAAGTATTATATCACGCATATAATCAAGCACATCAAAAGCAAAGGCTTGTCCGACAGATGTGGTAATATCTTCTTGATCATTAAAGAAATTACGAATACTTTCATTCATCCCATTAAGGCCAATTGTATTAAAATGGTTCTTCCAATATTCCCCGAATCGTTCGTAAACCTCTTGTAAATAAAACTTAGAATAAGGATATAATCCGTCCCTCGTACTTTTTTCAATAACTTTACGCTTTGTTTCCAGGATAGATTTCGCGATAATCATCATTTTCTTTAATCGGGTAAAATATTCTTCCTTCGTCTTAGATAAATAACCAATACGTGCCATATTAATGGTCACGACACCGATACTTCCGGTTAGTGGATTAGCACCGAATAATCCTCCGCCCCGCTTTCTCAGTTCCCGATTATCTAACCGTAAACGACAACACATACTCCTGGCATCTTCCGGATTCATCTCTGAATTAATAAAATTAGCAAAGTATGGTATACCGTATTTACTTGTCATTTCCATAATAATGTTTACAACATCATGATCCCAATCAAAATCTTTTCCGATATTATAAGTCGGGATTGGAAAAGTAAAAATACGTCCTGAAGCATCACCTTCCATCATTACTTCACAAAATGCTTTATTTATCATGTCCATCTCGTTCTGATAGTCACCGTATGTATTTTCACCAAATTGACCCCCGATAATAATCGGTTTATCTTTTAGGATTGGTGATGGTTTTAAATCCATCGTAATATTCACAAATGGTGTTTGAAAACCGACACGGGTAGGCACATTTAAATTAAAGATAAATTCCTGAAGACATTGTTTGACCTGTTGATAATTTAATTGATCATAGCGAATAAACGGGGCCAAATAAGTGTCAAAAGATGAGACGGCTTGTGCTCCTGCTGCTTCACCCTGCAAAGTATAGAAAAAATTAACGAGTTGTCCTAACGCTGTTCGGAAATGTTTTGGTGGTTTACTTTGAATTTTATTTTTGACTCCGGAAAATCCGACCAATAGAATTTTTTCCAAATCCCATCCGCAACAATAAGTGGATAATAATCCCAAATCATGGATGTGTAAATCACCATTTATATGCGCTTGTTTTTGATGTTCGGAAAAAATGTGATTCAACCAGAAGTTTTTTGTTACTTCTGTGACTATATGGTTATTTAAACCCTGTAAAGAAAAATCCATGTTTGAATTTTCATATACTTTCCAGTCTTCTTTTGAGATATATTCATTAAAGATTTTGGAAGCATTCAAAAAAGTACTTTTATCCTGTCTCATGTTTTCATGCAACTTACGGTACAGAATATAATTACGTGCTGCTTCCTTATACCCTAATTCCATTAACACTTCTTCCACATAGTTCTGAATTTCCTCCAGATCAATAATTTCAGAATCAATATTCTTGTTAATCTTAAAGACAACGATTCTAGTAGTCAAATCGCTTAATTCAACTAGTTCTTCCTCTATTAATTTATCATAAGTAAATAATAATGCTTTATAGATTGCCACTTTAATTTTTTCTGAATTAAATTCCTGTTTTTCTCCGGAACGTTTTATTACATATTTTACCATTATATCCTCCTATATTTTTCACATTAATCACATTTTACCTTCCAATAAACAAACCATAAATTTTTTCATACGATTATAAACAAATTAAAACCCTCCGTTCATATCGGAGGGTATTTTATTTATGTTTATAAAGCAATCAAACAACAAAATGACAGCATAAAAAAACACATACCATTTCCCACCGAAATGCTTGTTTTAATAAGTAATAAAGCAGGTCTCCTGACTAAAGGCTTCAAACACGACTTTTTGTCTTCCCAAGATTAATCTCAGTGACTTATATAAAAGTCATTAACCTAATACAGTAGCGGGGGCTGTCACGGATTCTAACCGTATTCCCTTTTAATACATATTTCAATGTAACTTTACAACTTTATTTAATTAAGATTATTTTAACACATATTTTTCCATTTCACAACAATTTACATTATCTCATTTTTTATATTGATTACCACTTTTACAATCGATACTATATCAACCTATCCTTGCGAAAAGATGCAGTCATAAAGCGCCATGCTGCCTTTCTGTTTGTCAACCAAGCTATCTGAACACCGTTTTTGGTGTTGCGAAGTATTTTAGGTACAAAAAATTTAGCGACTGTCTCTGGTTTATCTGCCAATATATTAAATATCTTTCTAAATTTCTCATCAGATATTACTTCTGACTGATTACCATCAGGAGTTTTGGTGATGAAGTCGGTCAGCATCATTCCAGGCGATAATCGTCCCGCTATTACGCCCGTGCCTTCAAGTTCTCTAGCTAATCCTTTCATGAAATAAGTCAATGCACACTTAGTTGTCCCATAAAGTATTGTCTTTGGTTGTATCATATTGTTTGAACCCAAGCCTTCCATACTATAAATAGCACCATATCCTTGTTTTATCATACCTGTTGCCGCAATTTGAGATCCATATATCATACCGATAATATTGGTATTAACAACATTTTCGGTATAAGATTCACCGGTTTCCCACGAAAACAGATGTGGTGTGTTTTGACCAGCATTATTAATCCAAATATCAATACATCCCCAATGTTTTAAAGAAGCATCCCATAAGTTCTGCAGACTTGTTTTTTTCTGGACATTACATGAAATATAAATATACTTCTTTTTAAAAGGTGATAATTCATTTTGAACTGCTTCCGGTAGTTCCTCAGCTCTACCGGATAACGTAACATTACATCCGGTTTTTAGGAATTCCTTAGCCATTGAAAAACCTATACCTCGTGTACTACCTGTTATCACTACATTTTTCATAAGAGAACCTCCTCGTATAAAATTATTGATTAATATATTTTGATTTGTACATATTTTTTATAAACCTCTATCTTTATAACTTTGAGAATAACAATAAAGGAAATAGTATAGGGTATAATTATAGACAATGATTCGTGTATAATGAGGTGCTATATGTTAAGAAATATGACTTCAATTTATATTTTTTTCAAGAATAAAATATTACTACTCTATAGGGTTGGTTCAAAAGTGGTTCAACCTTCATGGTGTGGTATTGGCGGACATTTTGAAAAACATGAATTAAATAATCCGAAAGCCTGTGTTTTAAGAGAATTGTATGAGGAAACGGGTATTACGGAAAAAGATATTGGGCCTTTATTTTTAAAATATATTACATTACGTCTTAAAAATAATGATATCAGGCAAATGTATTACTATTTTACAGAATTACATAATACTGAAATTAATATTAAAGCATGTGATGAAGGCATATTAGAATGGGTTGATGTCAATGAAGCTTTAGATAGAGAAATGCCTTTTACGGCTAAAGAATGCTTAAAGCATTATTTAACCATAGGTAAAGAAAATAAAAAATTGTATGCAGGTATTGCAACTGAATATGGTATTGATTTTATAGAGTTAAAGGAATTTTAATGTAGTTTATTAAGGATGGTTTCCAGTCTTATAGCACCATTTTGCGATGTCTGCGATTAATTCCAATGGCAGCGGCTTATTGTAAGGGAACTGAATCGCACCCTTTGTTGTTTTATATTCAGTAAGTCGATCAGCAAAATGCTCGATTGCTTCGGGTCCCGGATAAATCCCAACGTGTTTTTTATTAGCAGCAAAATGAATAATATTATGCTTACTCCAATAAGTAGGCATACTCCATGAGATACGTTCCTCAACATTTGGAAGCACGCTACTAATACAATCCCGAACTTGATATAAGTATCCTTGGATATCCTCAGATTGTGCCGCAATATATTCATCAATTGAATTTTTCGGTTTATCACAAAAATGACTTTGATTCACATTCTTAAATTCTCTTCCACATTTTGGACATTTCCACATCTTTATTGCCTCCATCGTTATTTCCATTTATTTCTTGTATTATATCATACTTAATTATTAAATATACATAACTAAGTTTTTAATGGTATTAATATCACATTTTTTATAGATTGAAGTCTCCTGCAAATTATTAGATCCGCTTCTTTTATATGTGAAAATACCAAATCTTAATATTTATTTTCACCTGAAATTATTAAATCTGAGCGGTTTTGTGGTTTTTGTTCCTCCAAGTATTGATCTTCTTTTTCCATCCATTCTTTCCAAAGTAAAAAAGCATTTTCCCCATCTCTTTCTAAACCTCTTTTCAAGCGAAGATCTCTGCTACATTCTACAAAAATCGTTAAATCATAATATTTATACAAATGCTCACTAATAGAGTAGATTCCTTCAATTATAATAAGTCCATTCGGTTTTATAACATGCCATTCAGTTAATTTATCTTCTATCCAATCATATTTTTGATACCTCGCTATCATAACTTGATTAATTGGTTCTAAAACATCTCTAATGAGTCTACTAATATCATATTCTGCACTTGGTTTATTTTCTCCTACACTTAGTTTTCTTCTTTCATTCGAAAGTTTATAAAAATCATCCATATGGATAATTTGACCACTTCCATACCTGGAAATAATGGTTTTTGCTAAAGTACTCTTTCCTGCTCCACCGCAACCATCGATTCCTACCAAACAAAGTGTTTTCATCGAAATTATATCATTTATTTTATTTATAATCGTATCAATCATCTCTTCACTTCCAACGAAAAATTTGCATTGTCGGTCTTTTATAAATATAAAACTAATCTATAAGTGGGTTACTCAATACGCAATTCCTTTAGTTCATTAACCATTTTACTCCATATAGTATAAGATTGATTTATTCCTTCTATAAAACCACCTAACTTAATAACTTCTAATAATTTTTCATTACATCCATCGGGTTTATTAAAGTTCTCAATATAATCAAGAGTTCTTTTTCTGCTTGGAAAATAGACTCTATTTATCGCAAACAACGTTTGAAGGAAATGGTCAAACACAATATCCAATGCAAAATGATAAAATAATAGATCTTTTCTGGTTACAGCACGTTCTAAATCTTCTGTATCCTCTAGTTTATCTAAATGATATTCTATAAGTATCTTCCTTAATTTATAAAAGTATTTTTATCGCATAATACACTAATATCTTTTAACATGGCGCATCGACCTATCGGATAGTAGTAGTTATCTAATGGCGGAATAATAATACATAACATTATAATAACTTAATGATATCTATAGGTTTTTCTCTTCTGAAGGACATTATCGGAATTATAGAAGATATCATTGCCACAAATATACTGATTATTAACACCAATCCTATTTGCCTGAAACCAATATCGGCAAATTTAATTAATAATTCATATTTATTTACGATTTGATGATTAATAATAATCATACTTATAAAAGTCCCGATAACAGCTAGTACAGTGTTTATTATCGCAATTAATAAACTCTCATTAATAAAAATAAGTAACACATCTTTAATACTCGCTCCTAATGCGCGTAAAATTCCAATATCACGTTTCTTTAATAATACACTTTCACTAATAAAATTAAATAATATTAAAGATGCAAAAACGGCAAATCCAATTCCCACATATAATAAATAATCTACTATTTCATCCATTCTAGAATCTACTATATCGATAGTCGCTGTGACCTCATTGTTTATCATATATCTTTCATTATTTTTCATATCAAATGAAAAATCAACTAATTTAATATCATCATAATAATTTTTTTTCAATAAAGTAAAAACTCTTAAATAGTTTCCTTCATTTGTCGTTATATCTTGAGTATTAGTTTTTACAACTTCATTATAATATCCTTCTCTGACAAATATAATTGTGTGTAAATCATAATCAAGTATTGTTTGCAGTTCTTCATAAGTATAACCTCTTGTAGCCGCATAACTTAAATCTTCTTCAATATTATTAAGGCAGTAATTATATCTTTCATTGTTTAAATTCGTATCAACTATTCCGCTGACGATATAACTTTCCTCATCTATTTGTATTGATTTACCGATTAAATCATCCGGTTTATCAATACTGACAAGACTCCCGTTTAAATCTTTATAACCAAATTTAGCAAATTGTTCGTATACATATTTCGTAATGACTATTTCATTTTCTTCAAGGTTTTTCTTAGGTAGTATTCCCGCAATCATTTTAAGATTATATGCATCAATTAGTTCTTGTGTTATCTCTACACTTCCTGTTATATCTTGGTTAAAACAAACTCCAGAATTAACTGATTTTTCTTCAAGAAAAAGTGATTCTCTGAATGAACCGCTATTTTGTTTCAATACGGGAATGAATGAATATTTGGAAAAATTCTTAATAAGCATATTTATATCCGAATCTGACATTAATAAATCCCTCATAAAAATGGCAGGTCCATTTGGGTCTTGTTCAAATTTGGTTTTTGTAAGTGATATATAATCAACATCAAATTTGTACATTGATATTAGTGTTGTTTTCTTTTGATCATAGTGTCCTAAATTATCAAATATGGCAAATGATATAAAGGCAATTGCGGATAGAATTATCGATAACAACAACCTAAATGGTCTTCTTTTAAAATTATTAAGAGCTATTTTAAGCGAGTAAAAGAAGGGAAGTTTTGTCTTTTTTAACAACAGATCACTTTTATTTGACTCTAATTCAACATCCTGATTATTCATAGTATCATTAATTAGTCTACCATCAGCAATCTCTATAATCCGCTCCCCATATTGATAAGCAAGTTCTAAATTATGTGTAATCACTATTACTAGCCTATTTTGCGATATCTTTTTTAAAATGTCCATTACTAATTTTCCGGTTTCTGAATCAAGCGATCCTGTTGGCTCATCCGCCAAAATGAATTTTGGTGATTTAATCAATGCTCTGGCTATGGCGACACGTTGTTTCTCTCCCGTAGAAAGCTCATTAGGCATTCTGTTACCATATCCAGCCAAATCGACACTTTCCAAAATTCTATTTATTGCATCTTTATCACACTTGGCACCTTGAAGTTCTAATGCGATTGAAATATTCTTTTCTATTGTCAAATAATCCATTAGATTATGCTCTTGAAATATAAATCCCATTAAAGAATTTCGATATGAATCAAGCTCTCTTTGTGAAAGATCTTTAATTGATTTACCATTGATTAAAATATTTCCACTATCGTATGTATCTAAAGTTCCAAGCATGTTTAAAAGGGTTGTTTTTCCGCTACCGGATTTACCTAATACAAAAACTAAACCTTTATCTTCAAAATTAAGACTAATATTATCCAAAGCTTTAACATATGAATTTTTTGAAAACTTATATGTTTTAGTCAAATTCTGTACACTTATCATCTAATTAACACCCACAATCAACTTTATATATACATTAATTTATTCTATATGGATTTTATGACTTCATTTGGTTTCTTACTTGAAATAGAGATAATTGGAATTATCGTAGATACTATTCCGGTAATAAATGTAATTATAAATAATAATAAGATCTGTCTTAAAGTAAAATGTGAAAGTGAGAATAATAAATAATACTTTGTTTTAAACATTTCATTAATGATTATTGATAAAGTAATAGTTCCAAGTAATGAAATGATATAATTAATACCGCTAATAAGCATACTTTCAAGCATAAATATACTAAAAACATCTTTTCTTGTCGCACCTAATGCTCGAAGTATACCTATTTCACGTTTTTTATTATATATACTAGCAGTAATAAAGTTAAATTGTAGTAATGATGCAAATACAGCAAAACCAATCCCTATATAAATGAATACATCTTTTAATACCCTTAAAATTGAGTTCATTTGAGCATTATTAACGGTAACTTCGTCATAAATTGTATACACATTGTCTTTTTCTTTAGTATTACTATCACAGAACTTTATTAAGTTTAAATCTTCTTTTTCATTACCTTTTAATTCTGCCAATAAATATGAATATTTACCATATCCCGTTTCTAATACCTCTTCATAAACATCATCAGATACGATTATTGGCTTTATATCTTCATCGACATAATCATAAAAACCAACTACTTTTAGCTTTTTATCAACTAATTTACCATGACGACTACGTCTAAATCCTAAGTTATCAAAATAAGGAAATATATTATCATAGAAACTCTGTGTTGCCAAGTTCATGAAATATAATTTATTCTTATCTTCATGATATTCATTAACAAATGGACTTACATCCATTATATAATCAAAATAATCATGCTCACTTGAAACACCGTATGTTTTCTCAAATTCTTCTTTAATTTCGTCAAAGTGCTCCGCAACAAACTCATATACAAGTTTATCTGTTTCATTTTGTATTACTTCTGTAACACTTTCTGAATTACCTAAAACGCGATAATCTTCAATTGATTCAGCTGGAAGCAATATTTCATTATGTGCTAATTTGTTTCTTTGAACACCGTTTTCCCAATATATTGAATTTGGATTAATTTTAAACGTTGCTATACTATCAAATGAGGAATAAATATCAGCATTAGTATAATCATTACTTGAATATTCTAAATATAGATTAAAAGGTTCTTCATGAAAATCACTTTTAATTGAATAAATTTCATTGAATTCTTCATCGTGATAACCTTCTCTAACAAAGATCGCACTCTGCAATCCATAACTATTCATTATAGTAAATTCACTATATAATACATCCTTTAATCTATCGATATCGGATTCTACATCTACCAAAGACTTAAATATCGCATATCTTTCTTCATCAAAGTTTGTATCTACAATTCCTACAATAATATTTTCATTTATTATTTTACCGATTAAATCATCAGGGGTATTTATCGCATATTGATTACCATATGAATCCTGATAGCCAAATTGTTCAAATTGACTATAAACATATTTACTAACAACAATTTCATTATAAGAATCAGATTGTGCTGGTAATCTACCAGCTATTAGTTTTAAATTTAACTTATCCATTACTTCATTTGTCAATTCCACAATACCATTAAATCTTTTATTATAGTAGATCGCATTAAAGTTATCATTATTATTTACCAAGTTCTGTTGGAAACTATTATCTTTATATCTATATACCTTAAAAAAGTTATAACTAGGAAAACTTGTACTTATAAATTCAACATCATTATCGGTTAAACCAGGTGGTAGCATATGGTGATGAAGTGAAAGAATACTTGCATGTCCTCCTTCAGCAATAGATATGTAATTTTTATCTCTAGAATATAATGATTGGATCACAGATTGATTATTCTCATAATTAGACATTGTATTCGATAAAAAACCTAATATAAAAGCCACTGAGGATAAAAAAATCGTAAATAAAAGCCTGATTCTCTTACGTTTTATATTATTTAGTGCCAGCTTAAGACATTTTTTCAGAGGTAATCCGAATTTATCCTTTCCATTTTTAGAATACTCTGTATCAGTATCCTCTTTGACTAATGTTTGTTTTGTAATATTATCATCCTTAGTTATGTTACTGATTAATTGTCCTTCACTAATTTTTATAATTTTATCCCCATATTTTTCTGCTAAATCTAAATCGTGGGATACAACAATCACAAGTGTCTTTCGCGAAATATTTTTTAGAATGTCCATTACTAATATTCCGGTTTTTGAATCAAGTGATCCCGTTGGCTCATCCGCCAAAATGATTTTTGGTGATTTTATCAATGCTCTAGCAATCGCGACACGTTGTTTCTCTCCGGTAGAAAGCTCGTTAGGCATTCTATTACCATATCCAGCTAAATCCACACTTTCTAAAATTCTATTTATCGCACCTTTATCACACTTAATACCTTGAAGTTCTAATGCGATTGAAATATTGTCTTCAATATTTAGTGTATCAATTAAATTATTCTCCTGAAAAATAAACCCTACATAAGCATTACGATATATATCATCTGAAAATGTTCTGATTGATTTACCATCAAGAATGACATCCCCACTATCACATGTATCCAGACCACCGATTATATTTAATAAAGTGGATTTACCACTTCCTGATTTTCCGGTTATAAAAACCATCCCTGTATCTTCAGTTTGAAAACTAATATCATTAAGCGCCTTAACAGATTTTCCATATTTTGATTGATAATATTTACTAAGATTTCTTATTTCTAGCATACTGATCCCCCTAAAATATAATCCTAGTGCTTTTTCTACTTTTATCAACTCATCCAATTCAGATTATTTGAATTCTCCACAATTTCCCTATTATTTCTTGACATCAACAAATAGAAACATCCCTTTATTAAAGTAATTTAAACATCCCAAGGTGTAAAAAATCCTTCAGATATAATATGCGGGTAAAAATATTTAATCTCAATCCCAGGTTCATTCATAGCGGATATTAAATATTTATAAGCACAATCTTTACATAAATATTGAATCTCTACGTTATAATTAAGAACTTCCCAATTCCATGGATCATTACCGAAAATTTCAGGAGAACACAAACTATAATGGGCAATATGACCACATGAACAATGTTCATCACTGTTTGGTAATATTTTTTCTAAATCTACTGCAAGATGTTCACTAGCACGTTCTTTTTTTAAATTTTTAAAATTATAATATACATAACAATTATATCCCTTCATTGGATGGATTAGGATTGATTTGAATTTATTATCCATCATCGCATGGTATATTTCATGCTCTAAGCAATTCACACATAAATACCTTTTTACTCCCGACTTATTTCTCCCGTCATCCCTGGTATCAACAATTTTCATTTCTTTTTTTGATATCGCTCTCTTACATCTTTCACATTCTATTTCCTTTTTAAAAAACATAAACATTCCCCTATCCTTAAATATTAAACAGTTAATATATATCTTAATTATATCAATGTATTTTAAAAAGTCTATATTCAATTATCAGATTATCATCTATTCTATCGACTGCTCCCTACCACTATTATGGCAGATGCTATGTTCATAAAAAAAGTTTTCCTTACACTAGAATCTCTAATTTGATAACTTCGAGATTTTTCCAATGTCGGAAAACCTATTTATACAGATACTTTTTAATTTTTAATATTAACAGAATATTACTACCAACAGAGAAAATAGTGTAAATGTCAACATTTTTTACATAAAAATGGCGGAATAAAATGCATAATTATGTTGACTGATTTTTTTCTTCCCTTCCATCAAGATTTATTATGTTTT
>JAWLBU010000026.1:0-37109 GCA_041687555.1 Haloplasmataceae bacterium
AATAAATATAAAACTTAAGAATTAATATATAATTTAATAATTATATATAGGTTTTTCAATTAATATAATGTTTATTATTTCTTAAAATTAGTATTATTCGTCATTTATTATTATCTATAAATAATACTAGACATAATATAGGTACACAAACATGTCTATATAACATTAGTATTCTAATAAAAAGTCATAAGCTTCACTTTGCATTAAAGGTGTCGAGGAATGAGCAGTATCGTACTCTCGATATATTACTGTTTCCGAATTTAATTTTAGCGCTAGTTCTTTGGCATAATCTAACGGAACAGTTGTATCACGCAAACCATTTCCCATAAAAATATTTTTATCTTGTAATCTTTCATAATTGATTAATGGATCTAAACTTTGATAATATTGTCGATTCAATGTATAGTATTCATCGATTTCCCAATTATAGATTTCTCTTTTATATTGATAAAACTCATAAAATGACGGGGAACCCACTATACTTACAAAGGTCTTTAATTCATCCATGATTGTCGCAAGGTAAAATGCGCTTCCCGCACCCATTGATACTCCATATGCATAGGTTTTAGTCATATTTACATTTTCCCAATATTTAAAATATTTGTCAAATAACATTTTCGCATCCATTGCGGTCTGTAATTGAATATTAACAATTTCTTTTTGCTTTTCACCATATGATAAGTTTTTAAAATACTCCGTGGTTCTCTCTCCATGTAAATACGCATCCATTGCTACTACAATAAATCCACGCTCGGCAAGTTCTTCACCACGACCCATTATTCCCTCATTTCGGTCACTTCCGAAGCCATGGAAAAAGTAGAGGATCGGTTTTTCCATATTATCATTTTTATAGTATATTGTAAAGGGTATGCCACTATATACCAAATCCTCCTTGACAACCACACCATAGGGTTGTTCATCTATTACTTCCACTTCTTCGGTATAATTATCAACGAATTCAATTTTCGCGTTTTTGATATCAGCATTAAAACTGTCGACTGTTATTGAGCCACCATCATAGGATGAATCATATAGATTTTTAATTAAGAACTTCTTCCCTTTTGCTTCATCTTTATTAGAAGTAAAGACGACATACCCACCATTAGGAATGAGATTTTCAATATCCTGAATAATTCCTTTTAAGTTCCCGCCGCCATTTATTTCATCAAGTGAATTTGTCCAGGATAAATGACTTGTTTTTAATTCCCCATTACCATTTATTTCTACCGTAAGTCCTGAGGCAATCCTTAAGGTCTTAACTTTAAAATCATTATCCAGGATCATTACAACCCCATGTATTAATAATGGGACATTACCATTTGATATGTGTTCATTTTTGTGTTCGTTATATTCATTGATAAAAAATTCCTTTGTCATCACATAAATATCATCAGTTAATCTAAATGCGGTTCCGGATGATGTATATTTTAATGCCGTCGGATTATTAAAATGATATTTTATTGCTTCGTCATTAATTTTTAAAGCAGCAAATGTTTGTGTTTTTGTGCCATAGACAGTTATTTTTCGATTAACAGTAGCCATATTACCCACCTCATCCTTTGCACCTACAATAATCGTATATACTCCTCTGTTAGATTTATCATAACCACCATAATCAATTATCGATAAATTGACATCCCGAGAAATGTTATCTATAACATTTATATCTTTTAAAAGATTGATTTCTTCTCCTTCTTTATGTTTAAGAGGTCCTAACTCACCGTTAATAAGACCGATGAAAACTGGTGAAATGATATCCTTATTTTCAACAGTTGTTGTTTTATTTGATTTGCTACAGGATATTAATAATAAAATAATAGTTAAAATAAATACAAGGTACCTCAAAGTTTTAAATCTTTTGGCCAATGTAATTCAATCCCTTCTTTCATTAATTCATTTTGAAATTCAATTACAAGGTGTTTTTTTTGATAAACTTCCTGTGGTGTAAGTCCTTTTTCTAAACAAAAAGCCGCAAAATAGCCTCCCGACTCACCAATATTCCATTCAACCGGATGCAAACGGTAACAACTATTTGTTAAATGGGTTGTTCCAATATTTTTACATACAGCAAGCAAGTTTTGGGTTGTTTGAGGTATCAAACTACCTAAAGGTATTTCAAACGGCCATGCTGGATGATAAAAATAACTATGCGATTTAGTTGTCATATGCATATCAATCTTATAACTACCAATTCCGATAGTATCCCAAAAGTGAGGTAATGATTCATTATTTTCAATACTGATGTCTTGTACTTTTACTGTATATAAGGCTTTTATTCTTCTTGATTCCCTAATGTATGGTGCTTGAGCTAAGCCATCTTCCGTTCCTAAAACATCTCCTCTTAACTTTAATTCTGGATATCCGTAACCACCATCATGCCGAGGTGCTTCTGTCTGTAACCAATAAACTAATGATAATGTTAATTGTCTAGCCATATATTTATGATATAAAGCTTTTTCATCTTCATAAACATTACCTAAAAAAAAATCGTTTTGTGGCCAATTAATCAGGGAAACATCGTTAATCGGCTCTATATAATAATCGCCGTATATTATTCTCCGATATGGAAATAGACATGGAATAACACGATTAAACTCATCGCGTGCCCAGTTAAACATTCCGTATTGTCTTTTTTTACCAGGATTATTAGCATCCGGTCCATACCAACTGAGGATTACATCATCAGCATAACTCATCTTATAATTCTTAAAAAAATCATATTGTTCCGGTTTTAAAATTACGTGTTGTTCGCCTTTGCAATACTCTAAAGCACATACCCAGGTTATCGACTGCATATCATAAGGATCTCCGTTTTGTAAAGCATGAGGTTCATTATACAGATTTTTTGATTCAGCACCAGTTACATACGAAGTATTTGTTAAAGGTAATAATTCCCCGGTATCGGTAGCATCTAAATATATCTTTGCTTCAACTGCTATTCGATGATGATTTTTAATATTTTCAATGAGGATTTGTTCGATTCTACCGTTTTTTACAATTGCCTTTACAACCTTATATCCAATCAACAAAGTGATTAAGTTATTTTTAAGATATGGGTCCAACATTTCATAAAAAATTTTTAGCGTCATGCGAGGGTCATGACAAATCCGACTTACCCAACCATTCCCCGGATTAATATTTATCTGTTTTTTTACTTCATCTTTAATTTGGTTATCACTTTTAAACAATTCTCTGACCCGACTGCGAAACTCGCGATAGGTCCTGGTTGCACCAAAACTCTCAATCCAATCATGTTCATCACTTGGTACCGCCTGACTTGTAAATTGACCGCCAATCCAATCATATTCTTCCGTAAGCACTACCTTAAATCCGCGTTTAGCTAGGGATATTGCTGAAAGTATCCCGCCAATGCTACCGCCAATAACACAGGCATCATAATCTTTATACATCACTATACCCCTTTTTATATCTCACGTTTATTCCTACTTCATACATTCTTTTCCAAGGCATATATACATCCTCAATTTCGATAAACGGTTCTATCTCAGGCATATGACTTTTGACAAAATTCAAAAGCTCAGTCCTAACCAATTCGGCAAATTCTCCTCTAGTTTCTAATACATTAAAATAGTTATATTGCGGATAATTAGGCAGAATTTCCTTCCAGATTTTTTGTCTGACATAACCACAATAGCCAATATCTTCAAGATATCTAAGCATTAAAAAATCCATTAATTGTTGAGTCTTTCCATTTACAATATAGGCGATTCCTTCAGCTACCGCACCACCGATTGAGTTTGAAGCCGTATTCCATCCGCCATAAGCAGCAATATCAAACAACATATTTTTCGTAGCTAAATAATTGTACACTTCAATACTGCTACCATTTCCGTAAGTTACATCACCAATAATAATAGCTTTGTTTTTGACTCTTAAAGCATACTCTAAGAACTCAATTGCTTCGGGCATATTTCTTAATGCAGTCATTCCCCTGCCCTCTTTAGTCGGATTAAATCGTGACATCATTTTATCGGCAGGAGCATTGATAAACAGAACACCATCACATTCTTCAAGTGATGTTACAACTATACCTCCTGAGACAATTACCTGATATTTAACCATAGTATCTAAATAGCGATCTTCTAGACTGGGGATTATTTGTCCCGAAGTAATCGAAGGATATTTTATATAAATTTTGGGACGCTTATTACTAAATGTCGTAAACATTCTTGCCATTAAGGTCATTCCCACCTCATCAGCACCGGAATACATATAAACTCGTGTCATAAGCTTGTCTTGATTAATTTTTTCTCTAATGTATTCCTGGTCGATTGCTGTCCAACCATATTCGGCTGAGTCATCCTGAGGAATTACTAAAAAGTCAATAATTTTATTCTTGACATATCGCAATGTTTCAATATTCATTTCTCGATTTATTTCTCTACGTGTTTTATAATCATCTAAATATTCTTGAGGAACTGAATGGGAACGTAAATAAGCTAGGTCATCTTCTTTTGCGATTCCTAAGTCAATTAAGTGATTAATTTGCCCATATTTAAAAATATCCTTCCCATGATGTTCATAGTAATCCGGTTCCTCATCATCACTGTTATAGCTAGGGCAACGCATTATTAATTGAAAAGCATATATTATTAAATTGGGATTTAATTCTTTAATGTTTTTTATGATTGCTAACCGCTGTTTTAAAATTTCAGGTTTTTCATGATGCAAACGCGAAGGGACAATCCCTCCATAAACTAAAGTATCAAGTGATAAAACTAATCCATCGGCATCAAGACATTCTTTTTTAAGCCATTTTGCGACTTCTTCTAAATTCGCCGGCTTTTTTTTAAAGCCTAATAATGAAAGGTCGACTCTTTTTACCACAAATTCTGCTGAATTAAAGATTTTATATGGAAATTCATAATTACACGGTCTTTCATCTAGTGAAAGAAAAACAACCTTTTTCATTAATACTTCACTCCTCTTGGATCAATTGCTACCTTCTCGCCACCTAAAACACAATTAACTCCATCATATTTTATTTTAATCGCCTCTTCTACCGGACATGTCATACCAGCATAACGTTTATCATTAAACGGAACTTTTACAAGTTTATTATCCATTAAACGATATAAATATACTTCTTCCCATATTGTAGATGATGTATATGAGTTTGTCAGTTTTGCCGGTTTACCTTCCGTATAAAATTGGTCAATAGCATTCACTCTCTTAAATTCCGCTTTATTAATCCCCTGCCCGGGTGAAGGAATTAACGGACTCATAAAAAATATATTTTCAGGATTTACTCCTAACTTATTTCTTAATTCCACAAACTTAGGATTTGTTGTGGGTTTAAGTAATTCTATTTTTAAACGCAAATAATCTTTTTTAAGCGAATATACCGCCATTCTCACCTTATCACCCGGATAAAAATAAAATTGAACTTGCTTAAAATCAATATTTTTATAGATATTTTGAATCTCCTTATTTTCATTCGGATAAATATAACGCCAAAACGGAACAAAAGCAAATTTCTCGTCACTGGCTAAGGTGCAATCTCGATTTATAAATCCTCTGTTATAACCGAAACCGATATCCGTTTCAAACCCTGCAAATCCACCTAAATAAATGGAGGGAGAATCAAGAGGTCTAAGATAGGGCTTCTTAAAAAGATGAGTATCCTTATCGAAAAACTCAAAACGGTCGGGATCGGGATAAAATTCAGGCAAAATGACAATAGCTTCGATCCCCAACCAATAATCACGACTCGATACACATTTTCGATACCAGGCACCCGGAAAACAACTTGGTACCTCCGGCTTTAAAACCTCATTTTCAATTATTCCGTGATATAAAACTGCTTTATCAAAATCATTTTCCATTTTTTCTTCCCCTTTTCATACGATAAATAATATAACCCACACCACCTGTTATTACAATGGCGATCATTATTTCTGGCAATAAAGACGAGTCATCTTCATCATCTACATTATTCTCATTATTAACATTATCATCATTGTCATTTGTTTTATAGAGATAAGTATATGTAGTTTCTAATTCTTTAAAATCACTTATTCCATTGTAATAATAAATAACAGAAAATTCATATGTCTTTCCATCTTCCGCATTTTCAATTGTGGCTATTTTACATCCTTGATATTGCGTTATCGCCGTGATTTTTTGATTATTATCTTTTCTTAATACACTTATTTTTGTGACAATATTATCACTATCTTCATAATTTATTATCACTTTAAAATTATTGGTATTTTCTATATTTTCAAAATCAATCGAGAAATTCCTTGGTAAGAGTGGTTCTCTAACGCCAGAATCTATAGATAAATTTATGATGTTATTGCTGAATGTTTGGGTAACAGTTTCATTATTTTTTTTATAAGTAAAGAGAAAACTAAAGGAATTAAAACTATTCTCAAGCAGATTATTTAAAACTAATTGATCTTCTAATTGAATAAGCGGTTTAATTTCTCCATTAACATATAAGTCCATTGATTCTATTTTCACATTAACTTCTTTGCTGATTTCATATGCTAATTCTAAAGAATCTTTCGTAAAATCGAAATATGTAGTATTAACACTAATATCAGGCACTACAAATAAAATAGCATTGGCAACTACCCGATAATAATCGCGATAGTATGAATGTTCTTTTGGAAAATGTGGTCCTTCAGACGGACTATTAATTACAACTAATTGATTCTCATCATTCCTAATTACCATTTGCGAAGAACCGCCACCATCAAGATTATAAGCATTGGCACTTCCATATGCTTTCATAACGGATGCTAATTCGCGAAGATCAACACCATAAGATACTACTCCCGCTGCTCCTTCGGATTGTCTTCCGTCAACAGTGGCAATAATAATATCACCATCATCAGAAAAACCAATACTGGTTCTAGGGTGTCTACTTGTGGTATTAGATAAGCTTTGTCCGCCTATGCTCTCAAATGTTCTTACAAGTCCATCCTTAAGAATTTGACTATCAATTCCAATCGCATTATTGGTATTGTTTATTTCTTCATAAACCATTTTTTGAACCCTTACAACGGGTTTTTGATTTAATAGCGTTTTTACAGTTTCATCATTTGTGACAATAACAAACTCACCATCCCCAACCTCAATGTTATCAGTGGTATGATATGAAATTTGTCCTTTCGCCAACAAATGAGAATCGACAAAAGAAATACTGGTAGGAACTTCCACAACATATTTTTCGGCATTTTCCAAATTCATTGTGTTATTGTTATAATATATTGTTGTCTGTGCTTCTCCCAATATTTTTGAATTCAGCCCTTGTATTTTTCTTACCGCCAGAATTTGCTTAGTTGTCGGATGATAAACGGTTAAGTAGTAATCACCGTATTTCATACTTTTATTGACAGTAACATTCTGTCCGAACTGATTAAACATCAGAGCTTGATATTTTGTATGATTTTGAGCTTTGATAATATCGCCGTTAAAATTAATATTAGAATTGATACTTGTTGGCGGATAAGCAAAATAATCGCCATTTACGGCTGCCAACACCTTATAACCCGGATTCTTTAATTCAAAATCAATCGCGATGTCTTTAACTGTTGCTAAGGTTAATTTCCCTGTACTACTAAATTTGGACCAATTAGCTATTTGAATTTGATTGGCATCGTTTTGTTTAACAACAACATTTACATGTTGATACGTACTTATCCCCGAATCATTTATCACTATAGAATCAGCTTGGATATGTTCCAAATTTTCTGTCAGTTTAGTTTTGCTTACGGTGTTTTCCTGATATTTTAGAGTATCCGCTGAAGCTTCTATATGTAAAAATAAGTTAAAAAATATTGACAAAAATATTAATAAAAATGAAACAAAATATTTTTTCATTATATCCCTCCGTAACAGCAACAAATTTATACAATTGTATATTATCACTATTTAAAAAAATTGTCTATACATATAACTAAATGGTAAATTAAAAAACTAGTTCAATAATATCACTTATTGAACTAGTAATTTCTGACAGTAATTTTAATTATTGTCTATACATATTTTATTTATTTACCTTACCCGGATGGATAATGATTTTTTCTGCACCTAATTCTTTATTTACTCCATCATAAGAAACGGTTATCGCTTTTTCATTCGGACAGATCATTGAGCATTGTCTACTGGTATTAAATGGTACTTTCACCACTTTTCCGGAAACTACACGATACAAGTATACCTCTTTCCAGTATGCTTCTGTAACAACCGCGTTTGTATCTTTAACTCTGAATCCTTCATTATTATATTGATCTATTGAATTCACTCTCTTGAATTCAGCTAGTTCTCTACCATGCCCTTTAGAATAAAATACCGGACTGTAGAAATTACTAGGAAGATTATTTTCTAACCCATAGCTGTTTCTTATCTTCACATATTTTTCCATCGTTGTCGGCTCGATTATTTCGATTTTTAATTGTAAATAATCCTCTATTGGAGAATATACCGACATTCTAATGACATCGCCAGGGAAATAATAGTACTGTAATAATCGCGGGTCAGTAACATTCCACGAATTAATCTCTTTTCTTGTGACATTTCCGTCAATATCTAATACTTCACTGTATATGTGGCGCCAAAATGGCCGATATGCAACCTTTGGACTGCCATAATGTAATTTTTCTGTCGTATTACCATCGAAATAGCTTATATTAAATCCTAACCCTGCATCAGTTTCCTTAAGTGAGCAACCTCCCATATAAATTGAAGGGTTATCAAGATATCTTTCAACATTTATTCTAGTATCAACACCATAGCGGTTTTCATCGGGAATAAATTCACCTAATTTGATTACTCCTTCAATCCCTAACCATTTATCTTTAGATGATACTGCCTTACGATACCAAGCTCCTAAAAAACATTTAGGTGGATTAGGGGGTAATATTTCATTTTCGATACTTCCAGTAAATACCTCAGCATTTTCAAATTTCCGTAAATCAACACTTCTACTATCTAAAATCGGTACTACTATATTGGTTAAACTATTGTACACATTAATACCTCACTCTTTAAATTTTCTTTTTTTCATTCTATCACATTTAACATGTCTAAACAAGTATTTACAAATTCATTTTTATCGTTTATAATGAAACTACAACATATATAAATAACGGAGGGAAAAATGATTACACAAAAGATTGTTTCTTTACTATTATTAGTATTTGCAACCATATTTATTACAGCATGTACTAATCAAGGTAATACTAAGGATAGTAGCACTACGGAAAATACAAATTCAACAACAACAATTGATGAAAAATTGTTAAACGATAAAATAAAACCCCTTATTAAAGTATCAGGAACAACTATTTTTATCGATCAAGGTGAGGAATATAATTTATTAGAAGGTATAACTGGTCTAGACAACCTTGAGGGAGATATCACAGATAAAATTCAAATTAATTATGGTAATTATAATAAAGATGTGCCGGGAACTTATGAAATATTTTATTTTCTAACCGATTTAGCAGGAAATGTAGCTGATTCTGTTTCCAGAATAATTAACGTCCGTGATACAGCAATTTATGCGGCTCCACCGATTTATACAGAAACAATTCCTAATGAAAAACCAGCCCCATCCATGCCGCCATATTTCCCCGGAGCCTGGTATCATAAAGTTGTTTCTTCTAGAGATGCTTGGTATGGAATCGAAGGTACTATTACTTTACCGGAAATGAAAATCACCCGTTACGAAAATGACGATTATAATAATGAATTAGATGTTGATCCAAATGCTAAAAATTTAGATAATCCTTCAATTTACATGGGTGGTAATGCCACAACGGAATCGGATATAGGTTTATCTTTATCCAAAGGATGCATCGATTCTGAATGTAATACTTTAAGTAAAGGAAGTTTTGTTTTCCGTCCATTTTGGCGCTATATTACTAATATGGATACTGATGCCGGCGGATATGATGTACATAATGGTGAATATGCTGTATCATGTACCGGTACGGGAGCAACAAAAAATTGTATCGCTAACTGGCACTATAAAGACACAAAATATTATTACCTCCCAGGTGATAAAGTCAGAATGTTAATTTATAGCCCAAAACCAAACTACTTACAAATGCAAATAGAAGTTCTTGAAATATCTACTTTACCGGAATCGGTAAGAATTAGAGAAGAATATGGCTGGGAAGCTCCACAAAACTTTAAGAGCCCAATCTTTAGCTCTCCGGGTCACGGTACTGGTGCTTATGCTGAATATAAGCGCGTAAACGCAATTGATCAGGTAAGTAATGAAGGAAAACCAACTATCGATACTACAACAGAAGTTAAAGAGGCGATTTGGCATAATACTTATTTATATAGAAAAATCGATGGCATTATGTATCGAGTTCCTTTAACAAGCAGACGTTCTGTTTATATCAATAGTCCTTCCGATGGTGGATTTACAAGTATTGATAATGGCTTGGAAGTAAATGGTGGCGAAATAATTAGTATTCATCCCGGAAGGATAAACGAAGAATAATCATAATTTAAAAAAAGGAAGAGTAACTTAGCTCTTCCTTTTGTCAATCAATCATTAATTATTTCCAACCATCCGACTATATACGGACGGATTTGTATCTTTAATTTCTTCCGCTTGACATACCTTTTCATAAAATGGTTGGGCTTTACCTACACCACCGATTATGGCATAACCATAACCTTCTTCACGCATGGCAATTAAGCATTTCATCAGTAACGCTTTTCCCACGCCAAGACCCCGAAAATTTTCATCTACTCCCGTTGGCCCAAAAAAGCCTTTAGCAGTTGCATCATAAGCCGCAAAACCAACAACCCGATGATCCTTTATCGCAATAAAACATGTAGGATTTACTTTTGTCAAGCTGACAGAGATTTCACTAACCCAGGCTTCACTGAAATTTTTTCTAACAAATTCATCTACCAAATGTTTATCTGGAGGTAAAACTCTTTTGATTTGAATCCCCTGTTCATTTAAATCTTTAACGGAAAAAGTATCTGGAAGATGATATAGTTTTACTAATAAATCCGGCATTTTTTCCTCCTATTAATAAGATAAGACATGAATGCTTGAATAAGCGATATACATATGATTCATACGTATATATTGATAAGGTCCGACTTTTTCTTCTAATTCATCAATTTGTTTTATGAGATGATTTTCATAATCTTTAATCCGTAAAATGGTTTCTTTAAATCGATATTTCAAAGTAGCCAGACGGGACTGTATAACATCAAGTCCAAAAGCCTTATATCGAGATAACCACATTTTCCGATAGGATAATAACAGATTTTCCGTATCTTCCATGGCATTTTCACATAATGAGATTACATTTGACAATGATTTTTTATGATGATAGGCCTCTAATAATTCTTTCCGTATTTCTAACTTGTCTAATAATAATTTAGAAATAATTTCAGTATGTTTTATTTCAAAATTATCCATATTTAATAGTTCTAATTCATTAATATATTGTTTGAAAAAGGTTATACCTTCATTAATTATTAAAGGATTTTTTATTTGTTCATTGTTTAGATATATTCCCAATAATGGATCATCCCACAATAATGATAACGGGTTTATTGGCGCTTCATTTAATTTTACGATGAGCCTTGCCTCTTGATAGGAATTATTCATGATATACTGATATACCGTATCAGTCATTGTACTATTAATTACTAACGCCTTATTGGACATGTCAAATAATCCTAGGAATACTGTTTCGTAATTACAAGGAGCACCATCATCATTCCATTGGGTAAAATACAGATCTTTAATTTCTAAATCCTTACATGCTGCAATATGAACTAAAGCAGTTTTATCCGTTTGGACTTTATCATACACTAATTTTGTCCATATCCATGTTCCAGACGCCATAATTGTTTTAGGGGTTATCTCTAAATGTTTATTAATCATCGCATCTACAATTGATTTATTATAATTATAGTAATCCCAATAAACTAAGCTGACATTTTCCGGAATATTCTTTTTTATGTTTTCAGCAATATTTACATTAACATCATAATATTCTTCTTTTACACTTGAAATTCTAAAGAACATATCCGACCAAATCATAACATCATTAAAATTATACTTTAAGCAGATTTGATTTACCCTTTTTAGGTGTCTAATGAATAATGTATACTGATCTTTAAAACCAAATTGTTTATAAAATCGCCCTAAACCAAAACCAAAGGTTTCATCTAAGCCAATATGAATTTTATTAGTCTGATACGCTTCTCTTAACGAGGAAATACATCTTTCTATAAATTCATATACTTCATCTATTTCTGTCATTAAGACTGTTTGTTGATCCTTTAATTTACCATTATATCCCCATCTTAAAAACTGCCCCAAATGACCCAGTGTCTGAATGCAAGGAATGACTTCAATAGCGAAAATATCAGCATAAGCAACAATTTCTTTAATTTCTTCCTGCGTATATCTTCCTCGCATATAGCCAAAATAAGGTTCATCTTTTACTTCATATGTATCTTCCGTATAAAGCATGATTTTGTTAATTCCTAAAAGTGCTTGTTTACGAATCACATCTTTCAAATAATCAACTGTAAAGACCGCATTTCTTGATAAATCAATCATGGTACCAAACGTATTAAAATGGGGATCAATTGTAATAGTTGAATTATTAATATAATTTGTTAGGTATAATAACGCATGGTTAATTGAAGTTAAATACATTATACCATCTTTATAAAAGGTATTATCCAAAATCATAACTTCTTTAATATGTAAATTTCTAAATTCCTCGTAGTACTTTGAAAGTTCATTAATAGCGTTAATTAATCTCGTTTTCATGTTATCTCCTTAATTAGTATATTATCGTATCGCATGTTGTACTAAGCGGTATTGGTCACCACGATAATATGATTTAACATATTCAAAGGGCCGATTATTATCCAAGAAAGTATTTAATGTTATATATAAAATTGGGGAACCATTGGTGACTTCTAAATACTCAGCTATCTTATCAGTCGCTAATTTAGCTTCTATATTTTGAATGGTATAGTCGATTTTTAAATTCAGTTCATGCTCAATATATTGATAAAAAGATCCTAACATAATCTCTTTATTAAGATTACTAAAAATCATTTTCGGGGCATAGAGCTCTTCATAGAGTACGGGTATATCATTAGCATAACGGATTCTTTTAACTAGATATACTTCATCTCCTTTATTAATAAACAATTTAGCACTAATTTCATCATCGGATTTAATGACATCAATTGTGATAATTTTATTAGATACCTTTCTGTTCATTCGTCTCATATCTTCAGTAAAGCCTAATAAACCATGAATTCGCTTTTCTATTTTCGTTTGATTAACGAATGTCCCTTTTCCCTTGTGACGATATAAATAGCCTTCATTTACCAAGTTATTTAAAGCCTGCCTGACTGTCATCCGGGATACATCATATTTTTCTTTTAAATCTTTCTCACTAGGGACTAAATCACCCTGTTTTAATTGCCTAGTTTCAAGCATTTTTTTTATGTCATTTTCTATTATCCGATACACTGGTTCTTTCATACTTACTCCTCCTATCGATTGATTCTTATGTCTATATTATAAAGGGTTTTAAATATATTTACAAGTTGCCATACATAATTTCAATTAACTAAAGTTTTACTTATATATACTTATAAAAAAGGTTGTTCAATCATTTAAAATTAATATACATTGATATGTATATACTAGTTGATAAGAAAAAGTGTTTATATACAAAAAACATGTAATTTCTACCATAAAAAAAGATCCCTTTTAATATTGGTACAATTTATTTGTACTTTCTATTTTAAAGGAACCATATCATTGTTAGGACTTTCAAAAGTTAGTTTACCTAACAATTCATTTCTGATTTCATATAAAATCAAATCGATAACCTTGTCGTAGTTTACTCGATTACCGGGTAATAAACAACCTCTATTACGACCGATTTTATCCATTATATCCAAATTATCCTCATTTAATTCATCCAACTTATAACGTTCTTTTAAATTATTAGGATAATACTTTTTGAGAAAATCCAAAGCATAAATTGCGACATCATCTAAGGGTAAAATATTATCTTTTATGGCTCCTGTTACCGCCAATTTTAATCCGACTGTTTGATCTTCGAATTTTGGCCATAGTACCCCCGGAGTATCAAGAAGAAGCATTTCATCCTTCACATTAATCCATTGAAGATTTTTGGTGACCCCGGGTCTATCCCCTATTTGTGCGACCTTTCTTTTAGCCAGCGTATTTATAAGTGTCGATTTACCCACATTGGGAATTCCAATAATCATTGCTCTTATCTGTCTATTTTTCAGTCCTCTTTCTTTTTCCTTTTGCAGCTGCTCTTTTAAAATGACCTTGGAGGTAGGGATAATTTCATCGATATTTAACCCTATGATTGCATCTATTTCCAAAGCTATAATATTTTGTTTTTTATAATAAGTTATCCATTCGTTAGTCTTTTTTTTGTCGGCCATATTTGCTTTGTTTAAGAGAATTAATCGTGGTTTTTTCTTAATAATCGTATCGACTTTCGGATTGCTGGAAGCATAAGGTATACGACAGTCACGTAATTCTAATACGATATCTACAAACTTGAGATTTTCTTCAACCTGCCTTAATGCTTTTGACATATGACCGGGGAACCATTGTATTGTCATAAAATCACCTATTTAAATGTCTTACCGAAACGATCAAACGGATATAAAACAAACAGAGCTTCCCCCAAAACATCTTCTTCGCTAATTAATCCCAAAACACGACTGTCAATGCTGTTGTTGCGATTATCACCTAGAACCAAATAATAGCCCTTGGGAATTACTGTTTCACCATCGACAGAACAATCAGTGCCCTTAATATTACATATACCTTCAAGATCAAAACTGACTAAATTGCCGTTAGCCTTTTCCACTCCCGTATATTTTGGATCGGGATTTAAATATGTTTCATCAACTAATTTGTCGTTGATATACAGCTTGTAATTAACCATCTCTACTTTATCACCAGGTAGTCCGATTACACGTTTGATATATGGTTCCTTACTGTGGGGGACATCAAACACGATAATATCATATCTGCTTATTTTACTTACCCGTGATAAGAAAATGTAATCTTTATCATAGATTGTCGTCTTCATCGAATCTCCTTCGACGATTACCGGTGTAAATAAAAAGCGATGTATTACCTGGGCAAAGAGAAAAGCAATCACAATTATAAGCAAATAACTAAATAAATCCTTAAAAAAGGTATCGCCTTTTTTATTATTATCCATTTCGACTTCCGCTTTTTCCGTGGTATCTATTATTTTTAACGGCTCAATCTCTTTTTTTTCATCTAAGCTCATCACTATCAACTCTTTCCGTTTATATTATGGCTTTTTATGATTAGTTAAACAATAAAATTGTAATCATCATAATTATACCATGTTTTAATAGTTAGTGAATAGGAAAAAGAACCTGTTGTACAACAAGTTCTTTAACAAACTATCTAAGTTCTTTAATACGTGCAGCTTTAGCTGACAACTGACGGATGTAGAATAATTTAGCTCTACGAACTTTACCACGTCTTACCACTTCGATTTTTTCAATAAATGGTGAATGAACAGGGAAAGTACGTTCTACACCGACTCCATAAGAGACTTTACGGACAGTGAACATTTCACTGACACCGCCACCACGGCGTGAAATTACTAATCCTTCGAAGATTTGAACACGCTCGCGTTCTCCTTCTTTAATTCTTAAGTAAACTTTCACGTTATCTCCGGGACGAAAATCAGGAAGATCATTTTTCAAGTATTCTTTCGTAATTTCGTGTAGTAATTGTTGGCTCATCGTCTCACACTCCTTATCTATCCAATGCTCATAAGATATTATTCATCCCAGCGGAACATGGTATTTAGTTAATAAATTGTTATTAACACGCAAAATATAATATCATATTTTGCGTTAATAATCAACTATTTTTTTGTTTTTTCCTTTTCTTCCTCGATAATTTCCTGCATTAATTTTTTTTCTTTATCATTTAACGGGTAATCCTTCAATAAATCCGGTCTTTTTAAATAAGTGTTACGGAGTGATTCTTTTAACCGATAGTTTTCGATTAATTGATGATTGCCCGATAATAAAACATCGGGTACCTTCATTCCCTTAAATTCCGCAGGTCTGGTATACTGCGGATATTCCAGTAACCTTAGTGAAAAGGAATCAACCTTCGGTGACTGTTCATTCAAAACTTCAGGGATTAAACGGGCTACGGCATCGACGATAATAAGCGCGGGTAATTCCCCGCCGGTCAGCACATAATCACCCACCGATATCTCTTCGTCGACCAAATATTCTCTTACTCTGTCATCGATTCCTTCATAATGCCCGCAAATGATTATCAAATGCTCCTCATTACTTAACTCTTCGGCCTTTTTTTGGTTAAATGTCGCACCTTGGGGGGATGTGAGTAAGACCTTTGTGTTATTTGTTTTCTCAATGCTCATTAAAGCATCATATATTGGTTGAATTCCGATAAGCATGCCGCTTCCGCCGCCAAAAGGATAGTCATCGACCTTATTATGTTTATTATTTGAATAATCGCGAAAATTAATGACATTAATCTCAATCTTTTTACTTTCTATTGCCCGGCCAATAATGGACTCCCTTATCACGGAATTAATTAAGTCGGGAAATAAGGTTAATATATCAATTCTCATTATTTAACAATCCTTCTATAACATCGATATTAATTCTTTTATTTTTTATATCCACGTCCTTGATAAAATCATCAACAAAAGGGATCATTATTTCCTTACCATTCTCATTATGGATAACTAGTATGTCACTTGCTCCATAATTAACGACATCGGTAATTTTACCGATATAATCATTTCCATGATATACTTCGCAATCAAACAATTCATGATAATAAAACTCATCCTCGGATAATTCCGTTAAATCATTTTCGTTTACATAGATTTTACTCTTAACAAACGGCAATACCCGATTTATATCTTCATAACCCTCAAAGCTTAATAAATCATATTCTTTATGTCTGCGGTGGGACTTCACCGTTACTTCAATCATATCATTATCCTTATTGATATAAAGCTTATTGCCTATTTTATATCTTTCGTCCCTAAAATCCGTGGTGGAATAAATTTTAATCTCACCCTTTAAGGCATGGGTGGATACAATCGTACCTATAACATAATATTCAGCCATTTTCTTACTCCTTAAATATCTTCGAATAAAATATACAATAAAACAAATTTTTTTTCAATGCTTATTAATGTTTTAAATCAGATATGTTATAATGGAAAAAAAGTAGGTGAGAACATGGATAAAAGACCCATACCAAAAAGCATATCATATTTGTTAATATTTGTACTCATAGTTTCCGACTTTTTTTTGATTAATTTGTTACTACAATTTCCCTTTTACCGTAGAATTCAAATTGCTTTATTTAATATATTCTTTCCCTTTTTGGTTAGCTTTCTGGTAGTTTATATCTTCCATCCCTTATTATATTGGGTTGAAAAAAAGTTTTCAATTAAAACCTGGGTGTCCACTCTCGTAATACTGTTTATAAACATTATATTATTAATAGTCACAATAGAGTTTCTTTTACCGGTATTAGCCACACAAGTTAAGGATATAGTATTGGAATTACCTAATTATATTGATCAAATGGAAGTTTTACTGACTAAATTACGGGAACGATACAATATCTTAAATAACGATCAATTTACTGATACGATTAGAGAATTTTTTAATAGCTTTACTTTAAGAATTGGTGATATGGTTGTCGAATTTGTCATTTCTGCTTCGATATTTGCCGGAAGATATATTTGGATTATTCTCCTTATTCCAATCATCGTCTTTATCATGATGAGTGATTATCATACTTTTTACAACAAACTCTCCCATTTTCTGGCAAAACATCAAAAAAGCGAATGGATTCAATTGTTTAAAAATATTGATAAAAAACTAGGAACTTATTTAAGAGGACAAATAATCATCATGCTTTATATGTTCTTGGGTAATTATCTTTTACTACTAATAATAGGGATGCCAAATGCCCTTATCTTTTCTATCATAATCGCATTTGCCAATATTATACCCTATTTGGGACCTTATTTGGGAGGAATTCCCCTTTGGATTTACGCTTACTTTCAATCACCATATTTATTAATTGGAGCAATCATTATCGTTATAATCATGCAACAGTTTGACGGAAATATCGGTCAAGTGCTTGCTTATGGTTCTCAGTCAAAGATTCATCCTTTGATCATCTTTGCCGTAATGTTAATCGGCAGCGCCTTTGCCGGTGTTCTCGGACTAATTCTTTCCGTACCCGTCTATATTATAATCAGCGAAATATATCGCTTCTTCAGACCAAGATTAAAAAAACTTCCCATAAATTAAATTGGGAAGTATTTTTCATTAAAAATGATCAATATTAATGCGAATCCGCTTTTTATCTTTCATTGCCGCTGCGTAACAAATTGTTCTAATCGCTTGAGCGATACTTCCGTGTTTTCCGATAACACGTCCGATATCTTCCTTATTAACCATTACTTCATAAACTATATAGCCATCAGCATCTTCATCGAATTGTTTGACATATATATCTTCCACATGATCAACCAATGGTTCAATTAAGCTCTTGATCAGGTTTTCCATACTATTTACCTGATTTTTCATTATGGAACTTTGCGATTATCCCTTGACGAGAAAATAATGAACGTACTGTATCAGTAGGCTGTGCTCCACATTTTAACCATTTTAAGGCTTTTTCTTCGTCAATTTTTATTTCAGCCGGTTGAGCTACAGGATTATATGTTCCAACGATTTCTAAAAATTTACCATCACGTGGGAAACGACTGTCAGCAGCAACAATACGATAAAACGGACGTTTTTTAGCACCTAGACGTTGAATACGTAATTTTACCATGTTCATACCTCCTATATATAATCTGTTAAGTATTTTTCCTTGACATTAGTATTATACCACAGAAAGTCCTTTTGTCAACAAAAAAAGAAGGTTTTTTCTTCCTTCTTATAGATTAAATGTAAAATCATTCATCTCAGTTAATGATAATTCGACTTTTGTCACACCATTTATCTTTTTAATGTTTTCCATCGTCGTTTTTACATTTTTGTCATCGACATATAAATAAGCATAACGGAGTTTTGTCGAGCGATAAATTAAATTGCCAAAACCACTAATTTTCTTTAGACAATTCTGATTATTATAGTAAACAATAAGTAACTTTCTTGATATTTCCACAAACCTTCACCCTATCTTAAATTAATTTTCCCATGTTTCTCCTTTATATTAACAATCTCTTTCAATCTGAACTCGATTTCCTCAAGATATGAATCTAACTGCTTTTCATATTTCTTATATGTTTTAAATAATTCATTATCCATTAAATTCATTTTAGCCCGTTGGTAGTTCTTTTTGATTTCCGCAAAATCAGGATGATAATCCTTATATTTATAAGCTTCTTCAAACTGTTCCTTGTAATTGTGAAATGTTTTAAGAAGCTTTTTTATTTCATCACTTTCCATGACCTTTAATTCATATTCTTTATATGTATGATATAACGGACTATTTTTAATCGTATCGGTAAGTTTATATGTAGCCTCGTAAATATCCGTGTAATTCAATGTTGTCACCACCATTATAATATTTATTATACTAGAAACGGTTTGCTTAGTAAATATCTAAATGAAAGTTTTCACAAATTTATCTTTTCATATATTCGTTAATTAAACTCAATAATTGAACCTGATTCTTAAAGCGGTCTATTTTATGACTGAAGGTTAGTTTTAGCTCTTCTTTGGCAAACTTGATAAACTGCTTAAAAAAATCCGGATGACGGTGTAGAATTTTGTACCATTCAGGATGGGTTCTTAAATAAAATAAAATATCATTGTTTTTATACAACTCATTCATAATTGATTTATTCATCATAATCATCAAATCGTCTGAATAAAGGATCTATCCTTCTTCTTGGCGCATAGTTTATCCGATTTTGATTTCCTTTTCCACCGCTAAATGATTGAACAATCCCCAATACCTTTTGAATCGTTCCGATTGTTTTCGTTATGTCATCAGGATTTATCTTTTTAACATATTGTAATGCGCTCTTTAAAAATTCCTGACCTTCCCCGGATGAAGTATTAGATTCGGTAGTTTCTTTATAGGTGTCCCAACTACCGTCATCACCAAGTAATGTCCATTCTTCATAAATCGATTGCCAAGAACGTTTCCCTTCCCTTACTTCACGTTTTAATCCGGGATATTGTCTTACGAATGCTTTGAATTCCTCAATTGAAGTTCCCATATAATACCTCCTCATACTATTATTCTATTAATACAATATAAAATATTGTCAAAAATGTGCATATTTTCATTTAAGATAACATTTTACTAGGCTATGACATATATTATAGAAGATGAGTAGTGCGTAGGGAGGAATATTTATGTATTCTTATTACTATCCACATTATTATGATTCAGGCAAAGGTTATCTGTGTGCTCTTATTTTAGTACTGTTTATTCTCCTCGTTATTATCAGTAAATCAAAATAAAAAATTGGATAAAAACACACTCTAAATGAGCTTTATCCCATATATTAATATTGACCAATTACTTTAAGGAGGGTTGTTTATGAATTATAGTGGCGCTGGTTATGGTTATGGTGCAGGCTTTGGTTACGGTTCTGGTTTCGGTTATGGATGCTGCGAACCAGTTTGTTGTTGTCGCGGTGGAGGTTACGGTTATGCATTAATCTTAGTATTATTTATCTTATTAGTTATAATTGGATGTACTTGTTATTTCCCACGATAAAACACAAAATCCTTAAGAACTTCTCCTGGGAAGCCAAAGCTTCCCATTTTTTAACTAATTAAGACCACATAGGTAAATATACACTCAAAGAATACATAAGCACATATATTATGAATGATAAGTGTATACAAGGAGGGATATTATGGGTTTTAATGGTGGATTTGGTTATGCGTTAATTTTAGTATTATTCATCTTATTAGTAATTATCGGATGTACTTGTTTCACAGATTTTCATTGCTAAAAGGATATAAGGAAGGTAATGCCTCTTAAGCATATGTCTTCCTTTTCTTTTTACCGGAATTTTGTTATAATATTGTCAAGAATAATGTTGGAGGAATATTCATGTTAACAATGAAGGATATAATTAGGGAAGGACATCCGACTCTGACCAAACAGGCATCAGACGTAGAACTTCCTATGACGGATACGGATAAAGACATCTTATTTTCGATGATGGAATTTCTAAAGAACTCACAGGATGAAGCGATTGCCCAAAAATATGAGTTACGTCCCGGAGTAGGTTTAGCCGCACCACAAATCAATGTTCCCAAAAAAATGATCGCCGTGTTAGCTCCTGATGAGGACAATAACTTATTCAGTTATATGTTAATAAATCCCAAAATAATCAGTCACTCGGTGGAACAAACATTTTTAATGCCGGGTGAAGGATGTTTATCAGTGGATAGGGAGGTACCCGGATTTGTCTTCAGACCAAGAAGGATTACCGTCAAAGGCTTTCAGCTCAAGGAAAACGGTGATGTTGTTCCGGTTAAATTACGGCTTAAAGATTATATCTCCATCGTCTTTCAGCATGAAATAGATCATTTACACGGAATTCTCTTCACTGACCGAATTAACAAAGAAAATCCGTTCCATATACCGGATGGAGTAAAACCAATTGAATTTAAATAATAAGAGAGACATTGGCTTAAGACCATGTCTCTTGTTAATTTATCATTGTTTTATCTAATTCGTAAATCCGATTGATGATTTCCTCCAAATACTGATCAGGCTTTACCTGATATGCCTGTTCATAATATTCTAACGCCAAATAATAATTTTTGACATACTTTTCGTATATGCTACCGATAAAATAATATAAATGCGATAATTCGGTAGTGTTTAACAATTTAGTATTAATCTTGAGCAGATATTCCAACGCCTGAGTAGAATCCTGATAATATTGTAAATATATTTGGGCAATAATAAAATAGATTACATAGTTATCCTTTGTCAAATCAACAATCTTCTTAAAATAATCCAATGCTGTGTCGATGTGCTGATTGTTCACCAAATTATAGAAACCAATAAAGGATAAAGCATTTAAATTAGTCGGGTTAATTTCGATCACCTTTTCAAAATACATCAAGGCTCCCTCTTTATCACTGTCAAGCATAACCTTGAGGTAACCAACCATAAGTAATGCTTCCTGACTCGTTATTTCAAAGTTTTCCGCCATATCAAGATATTTTTTCGCTTCATAATAATTACCCATGATGAAATTAAGATTGGCAATATAAGCGTAATAGATCACCGTATCAGGATAATGTTTGATCGCCATTTTTAACACTTCAATAGCTCCGTTAAAATCCTGATATTCGACAATCAACAATTTACAATATTCATACACTAATAATTCATTTATTTTTGGCAGGTTTAATGCTTCAATAAACCACTTTTTTGCCTCATCATACTTTTCGGCAACGATATATAATTGTCCTAAATAGGTATATGCCAAATCATTTTCTTTATCCAAATCAATAGCTTTTAGTAAATTGGCTTCAGCTTTTTCAATTTCCTTATATTTTCGAAACTCAATATAGGCCATGTGGGCATAAATTTCACTGCTTTCCACATATTTTGTGGCTTCCTGAACCACAATGTAACTAGTATGAACATCATCAAGTTTATCTAAATACAACCACGACAAACTAATATAACAGTCGATAAATTTCGGATTAATCTCAATAGCCTTTAAATAATGATCTTTAGCTTTTTCGTAATGTTCATGATTTTCCGCCAATATTCCTAATTGGTAATGGGCAAAAGCATCATTCGGATTAATTCTTAATGTTTCTTCATAAAATTGACAAGCTTTATCATAATCATTGTAGTAATCTGCATAAATGGTAGCTAACTGCATTAATATTTGAGAATCATGAGGATTATTTCTAAGTAATAATTCGTACAACTTAACTAATTCCTGATAATTATCTTTATCAATATAGTATTCCGTCAATTGATTTATCGCATCCTTATCCTCTTTCTCAACTGCTAGTTGCATAAGTCTTTCCACTTCCAGTTCATCCATACAATCACCACCTTTATATTAAGTTTAATTTTTTCAGCGCCCTTGCTAAACCATCCTTATCTATATCATCCGTCACAAAGTCAGCAATTTCCTTAACCGCCTGCTTCGCGTTTCCCATCGCAATTCCGATATGCGCGTATTGAAGCATCTCGATATCATTAAGTGAATCACCAATCGCAATAACATTTTCTCTTTTAATATGTAATTTCTCACAAATCTTAGCCATTCCGATTGCCTTTGATGAATCAAGGGGAATGATGTCGGCACCGTCATGAATCCATGGTAATATTCTCACATATTGTGCGTATTTTTGTGAAAAATAAGAAGTGGCATCCTGATTAAAGATTAAACCTTGAAATAAATCTTTGGCTAAATCATCAGGATTCATGGTTCGGGGAATTTTCATCTTAAAATTAGTAAATGCGGTAACTACCCTATCACTGTGACTAGAAACAAACGTTTCATCACCCGTCATGAAACCATAATCAAGATGTTTACTTTGACAATCACTCACAAATTCTTTTATGAAGTTTTTATTTAAACACTTTTTATAGATAACTTCATCATTTACTAATACATACTGACCGTTAATCAAAACATAACCGTCAAATTCTAAATTGTATCTTGAAAAGACCTCATCTCCTAAAACCTTTGACCGTCCCGAAGCGATACAGACTAAATTCCCGTTTTTTTTTAAATCTCTTATTGCTTCGATTGTAGATGGATGTATCATGTCATGTTCATTATCAAATAAGGTTCCATCGATATCGATAAACACAAGTTTCTGATTCATTTACTCCTCCAAATAATACTGTATCTATATTTATATTATAAATTAAAATGAAATATTTTACCAATAATTTAGACAAAATCATTTTAAAAGTTTATAATATATACAGTTATTATTTTACATTACAAAGAAAGGATTGATACATTTTATATGAACAATAAACTACTAAAACCAAATGAACTAGGAATTTTTGCATTGGGCGGACTTGGAGAAATTGGAAAAAATACCTATTGTTTACAATTTAATGACGAAATAATCATAATTGACGCAGGTATTAAATTTCCGGAGAGCTATTTACTAGGTATTGATTATGTGATACCCGATTATCAATACTTGATTGAAAATCAAGATAATATAAAAGGATTATTTATTACCCACGGTCATGAGGACCATATCGGCGGAATACCTTTTTTGTTAAAACAGGTTAAGATTCCCAAGATCTATTCGGGACATCTGGCGATGGGAATCATCAAAAACAAGCTTGATGAACACCGTTTGCTGAAATCTACGGATTTAATTACCTTCAACGATAATGATGTTTTTACCTTTAAGCATATGAAGGTATCATTTTTTAGGACAAATCATTCCATTCCCGATTCATTTGGTATTGCGGTAGAAACACCTGTGGGGACGGTTTGTCACACGGGGGACTTTAAATTTGATTTTACACCAATCGGACCGATTACTGATTTTGCGAAAATAGCTAATTTAGGAGAAAAAGGCGTTTTATGTCTGTTATCTGATAGCACTAACAGTGAATTACCGGAATTTACGATGAGTGAAAGACAGGTAGGTAACAGTATTAAAGAAATCTTTAGAGGGATAACCGGCAGAGTCATTGTTGCTACTTTTGCTTCCAATATTCATCGTGTCCAACAAATAGTCGAAGCATCCTTGGCCACAAACCGCAAGATTGCCGTCTTTGGCCGCAGCATGGAATCAACACTTAAAGTCGGTTTAGAATTAGGTTATATTAACTGTCCGGAGGATACGTTCGTAAGTCCGGAAGCTTTAAAAATCATGGGTGAAAATCATATTACCATCCTTTGTACGGGTTCACAAGGCGAACCACTAGCGGCTCTTTCACGTATTGCCGATGGCACGCATCGTCAGATATCCATTATTCCCGGTGATACGGTAATCTTTTCCTCATCACCAATACCCGGTAATGCCACAAGTATTGGTAATACCATTAATAAATTATTCAGAGCCGGCGCCAATGTGATTACCCACAGTCCGTTAACCGACACACATACATCTGGGCATGCCGGTCAGGAAGAATTAAAATTGATGCTTCAGCTCATGAAACCGAAATATTTTATGCCGGTTCATGGTGAATATCGTATGCAGAAAATTCATGCGGAATTAGCCACACAATGTGGTGTGAAACCGGAAAACACTTTTGTATTGGACAACGGTCAGGTGTTAGCTTTTTCTAATAAAGGACCAAGAATAGCCGGAAGTGTGCAGTCAGGAGCGATCTTTGTGGATGGCAGCGGTATCGGTGATATTGGAAATGTCGTTATAAGAGACCGAAAAATTTTATCCAATGACGGTTTATTAGCGGTTATCTTCAATATTGATTTACAGACTAAAGAAGTCTTAAAAAAACCAAATATCATCTCCCGCGGATTTATTTACTTAAAGGATTCCGAGGAATTAGTACAGGAAATCGAATCCGGAACAATCGCTTTTCTTACGGAACTTTTAAAAACCAAGAAAAATATTATTCAAATGAAAAATGATCTGACGGATTACTTGACAAATCTCATTTATGATAAAATTCAGCGTAAACCGATGATCATCCCGATTATCATGAATGTAAAACGTCAGAGCGCATAAAAAAAATGCATGGAAACATGCATTTTTTCTTATGGTAAATATTGTTTTAACGCATCAACTTTATCTAATTTTTCCCACGGGAGGTCAAGATCCGTACGACCAAAATGCCCATAGGCAGCTGTCTGCTTATAAATAGGTCTTCTTAAATCAAGTGTTTTAATGATTCCAGCGGGACGTAAATCAAAATGTTTACGGATGATCGCTACTATTTCGTTATCCGCTATTTTGCCGGTTCCAAAGGTATCGACGCTAATACTTGTAGGTTCGGCAACACCTATTGCGTAAGATAATTGTACCTCGCATTTATCCGCGAGTCCCGAGGCGACAATGTTTTTGGCAACATAACGGGCAGCGTATGAAGCACTGCGGTCGACTTTAGTGGCATCCTTTCCGCTAAAAGCACCTCCGCCATGTCTGGCATATCCGCCGTAGGTGTCAACAATAATTTTTCTACCCGTAAGTCCCGAATCTCCCTGCGGACCGCCGATCGTAAATTTACCTGTCGGATTAATGTAAAATTTAGTTTTACTGTCCACTAATTCCTTTGGTATCACAGCATCGATTATCACCTTTTTCACATCGTCACAAAGTTGATTATATTCAACATCGGGTGAATGCTGGGTTGAAACAACAATATTATCAATTCTTTTGGCCTTGTCAAATTCATCATACTCAACAGTTACCTGTGATTTGCCATCGGGTCTTAAGTATGACAACAATCCGTTTTTTCGTACCTCGCTCAATCTTTTGGTCAATCGATGTGCCAATACAATCGGAAGTGGCATAAATTCTTCGGTTTCATTTGTGGCAAAACCAAACATTAAACCCTGGTCACCGGCACCGATTGCATCCTCGGAATCACTACCATTACGAAATTCAAGTGCCTTATTTACACCCTGTGCTATATCCGGAGACTGTTCATCGAGGGCTACAAGCACCGCACAGGTGTCGGCATCAAAACCGTATTTAGCTCTGTCATATCCGATTTCACGTACGGTATCTCGAACAGTTTTTTGAATATCAACATATGTGGTAGTGGATATTTCTCCCATCACAAGCACCAAACCTGTTGTCACGGCAGTTTCACAAGCAACTCGCGCATTAGGGTCATCCGCTAATATAGCATCTAATATCGCGTCACTGATTTGGTCGCAGATCTTATCAGGATGACCTTCAGTAACAGATTCGGATGTAAATAATTTTCTTTCTTTGTTCATATAAAATCCTCCTAGTGCTATTATTAGTTTTAAATATATAAACACTTATATTCATTATTAATCATAAAAAAACCGCCCAATAAGGCGGATAATTTCTTATTCCTTATTGATAAAGCATAAAGCTTCCTAGAACAAGCACCTTTCACTAAAGTGGGGTTGCTGCGACTTCTCTGGGTTCCTTCCTCCATCGCTCTTAATAAGGTTTATATTAATTTAAAACATGCTAATTATATTCTCTTTTACATAATATGTCAATATTTTTTAAAAATTAATTTCCATTTCGGTAACCTTTACATAAATATTCTGCAAATCATTATCAAAGTAAGCAATATTCAACGAATCACGTAATTTGGCTAATTGTTTACTTTGATTTTTAAAACTCAATTTTTCCTGTTCAAGAGCTTTAATAAACTGATTTTCCAAAACCTGATAATTATCAAATTCCGCAATCTCTTCAGCGGAATATTTACCAGTTATATCAAGATCATTTTCCAAATCATTCATGTACTCGCGAT
Organism: Haloplasmataceae bacterium; assembly: GCA_041687555.1. Classification (GTDB taxonomy): domain Bacteria; phylum Bacillota_I; class Bacilli_A; order Haloplasmatales; family Haloplasmataceae; genus JAWLBU01. Next base: position 27,515 of record JAWLBU010000026.1, read on the forward strand.
ATGCCTCTAAACTTACCTTTTCTTCAATATCGTCCACATATATTACATGATAGCCATATTCCGTAAATTCGGTTATCCCAAAAGGCGATGAAGGATTATTGACAATTTCCTGAATTTTTTCATCAAATTTTTTAATCATATCCCCCTTCGCAAAATAACCTAAATATCCGTTATTTATTGATGCCGAAGGATCATCACTGTATTTGCTGGCCATAACTTTAATAGCCGTAATAATATCCTCTTCATTAATTAAACCAATATAAGGACTTGTATCATCCCTGTAAATATAACAGGTTTCATCCTCTTGACAGCCATACAATACCTGATTAGCCTTTGTTAAGGCAAGTTCCTTTTCTTCCTCATCATTTTCCGCAAAAGAAAATAAAATATGATAAGCCGATACCATAAACCATTCCTGATATTTATCCGCAATATCCTGTTCACCAATCGCGCTTACACCTGAAAAATCATCATAACCCAATAAATATCTTCTAATTAAGGTTGAAGCGGATAATAAATCCACCAAGTGATTTTCATTTATCACACCATACTTTTTATTAAGAAATTGTTCCCAGGTTAATCCGATGGCTTCATTAGGTTTTTGTGCTTTATTATCATTTACAATCTTAACATTTTCCTCAAGCTCGGTACTTGTTATCTGAATACCGGATATCGTTTGTAAAGCTTTAAGATTAATAATATCGATTAACATGAAATAGCCATATTTTATTTTCATTTCCTTATATAAAAAGTCAGTGGTAAGATATTTTACCTCATCATTTATTTTATAAGTGGCGATTACTGTCTTGTCATCAAGCAATTTCTCTTCCAATTGATAATCCTCGACAAATTCATTTTGATACTGCTTACTAAGCATTGTGTCATATATTTTTATATCGCTTGCTTTCCGTAATTCCTTTACCTTTGTTTTTACATATTCATCCGTTAATTCACTGCCTTCGGCTAAAGCTTTTTCATTGGCATAAGCGATATATAAAAATCTTAAGATATAATAATCTTTTATTTTCGCTTCTTTAAGCTCATCCGTTTCCGAAGTTATTACACCCTGAGTTAGCAAATGATAATCATACAGATCCTTATAATAGTCTTTTTCATAATTAATAAAAGCATTTATTTCTTCCTGATTAACCTTATCCTCATAACCGGAGAAAATATCCCTATCTATTATATTAATAATCGTACTTAGACCATAATTAAGCTTCATTACTTCATATAACTCATTATTCGTAACCTTAAAATCATTATATTCAATGACCACCCCATCCTTAGCCGTAATTTCCGGATTAAGGAGTATTTCCTTATTACGATCTTTATCTTTCTTACATCCCGTGATTAAGATTAGAATAATAAGGAAAATGATACGATATGCTTTTTTCATTTAATGAAATCCTTTCAAATTAGCTTCTTGTTTTTTCATAGATGACTTCAAATTCAACATGATTTTCGATGAAGGTATTAAAGACTTCTTCATCAAAGAAATGCGCGAAATTATCAGTTATTTCTTTGATTGCTTTAACATGTGGCAAAGCCTTCTTAAAGCTTTGTCTATCTCTTAACGTCACATAGGTTTCACACAATAAAACAATTTGATTATCGATATTTGAATCCTCTGCTTTTAATTTACGGAAATTATCGGAAACAAACCATGATTCAAATCGGCTGCGAACCATGGATTCACACTTAATACGGATCCTTGTGCGACGTAATAATCTGTTTCCAATATCCAATTTATATCTGATTTTTTGATAATCTTTTAAGATGTCCTTTTTATCGGTATCACTATAATTAAAATCAAAATCAGTATTCACGCCGATGACAATCGCAAAATTAAATAAATCATTACACTTTTCTTCATCATACTTTAATAACATTCCTAGTCTTTTTACCATTAATGAAGTAACATACTCGCTTGATAATTCATCATCCTGAGTGACCTGGGAAAAATCATCTATGGTGTCAAAAACATCCCAAAGGACATTTTGAAATTCGTTTTCTAATTCTTCACGTTTCTTTAATTCGGTTTTCCGTTCCTTATCCATATACTCGCTAAAAAAGACCATCGAAGTAATGACAAAGATAAAGAGTAATAAAAACATGGTATAAATCGTAATATCATGGTTAACCGATATTAAAGAGGGATTTTTACTACCCACCTGGTCAAAATGAATAAAAGTAGCCACGGAAAAAATTAAGACGTCTCCTAAAATAATGGCATGACGGTTCTGGAATAAGGCGACGATGACTAAGGCGATATAAATGAAGATATAGGTAAATGGCTCAGGGTATAAAAAGAATAATCTTAATCCCATGTAGCAGACGGATAGGACAGCCATATACATACCCATGACCTGCTTTTCGTAATCTTCCTTTTGACTGGAAATAAAGTAGGTTATTAAGACATTGATTAAAATTGTCGGTATCAATAATGACAGTGAACTCAATAATTTGATTTGTTCATAATACATGACAATAAAAACAGTGACCAAAATATTGGCGATTAACAGTAAACGATTGACAATAATATTTTTCCTACGTAATACTTCCGTGGAATTAAGGATATCAAAACCTTCAAATTCCAAGGAAAAAAACTTCATTAATTGAGCAAAAACTCTTGTTATTAATTTATTCATTCTATCACTTCCATTATTTAATAATTCTATTTTATCATAACTGCTTCAATAATAAAATAAGAAATTATTGCATAAAAACTTAAAGTTCCCCATGATCCAACAAAAAAATCCGGGTATTACTGCCCGGATTATTTATTAGTAATTATTTTCAATAAAAGAAATTACCTCATCAAGCTTTACTTCTAATTTTTCCTCATTGTTCCGGAATTTGATTTCCACTAAACCCTTGTCAATATTTTTACCGAGTGTAAGTCTTATTGGAATTCCGATTAAATCAGATTCGGTAAACTTTACTCCCGGACGTTCCTGACGATCATCTACTAAAACCTCAAATTGTTTGTCGCTTAGTTGTTTTTCCAACTTTTCGGCTAAAGCAAATTGATTATCATTAGTAGGGTCAATTACGATAATGTGGATATCAAACGGTGCTAAAGCCTTAGGCCAGATTATTCCTTTTTCATCATAGTTTTGCTCGATTACCGCCATAAGCACTCTGCTTACGCCTATTCCGTAACAACCCATGATCAAATTCTGACGACTTCCGGCAACATCGGTAAATTGGGCTTTCATCGACTCGGAATATTTTGTTCCCAACTTAAAAATATGACCAACCTCTATACCTTTGGCATGTAGTATCTTACCTTTTCCGTCAGGGCTTGGGGCACCGACAGGAAGATCGTACACCTCGATGTTTGATGCAAAATCCGATGAATCCGAATAAACAATGGTATCCTCACCAATTTCCGTCAAAACCATGAACTCAACGGATTCACTTCCACCAATGTTCCCGCTGTCGGCTTTTACGGCTCTAAATGTCAAACCACATCGAGTAAAGATGTTTGTATAGGCCTGATAAAAATCATTATATGTCTTATCAAGAGAGGCCTCATTATCATGAAAAGAATATGCATCCTTCATAATAAATTCCCTTCCCCGCATCAAACCGAAGCGAGGGCGTAATTCATCACGGAATTTGGTCTGGATTTGATATAGAGTAATGGGTAATTTTTTATAACTGTTTAAAACATCTCTGACAATATAGGTAATTACTTCCTCATGCGTAGGACCTAAGGCAAAATCACGGTCATGCCGATCCTTCATGCGCATTAAAGTATCTCCGTATTTATTCCATCTGCCCGATTCAATCCATAATTCAGCGGGTTGTAGGGTTGGCATCAATAATTCGCTAGCACCGATAGCGTCCAATTCTTCTCTAACGATTTGTTCAATCTTTTTTAATGATCGCAGTGCAAGAGGTAAATATGTATATACTCCCGCAGCCACCTGTTTGATATAACCGGCACGCAACAGATATTTATGAGATACTATTTCAGCTTCTTTTGGGTCATCTCTTAATGTAGGGGCAAATAATAAACTTTGTTTCATCGTATCACTATCCTCTAATTCTTAATATATCGTTAAACGTAACAAAGATAAATAACATCATGAATAATATAAAGCCCACGGTATGGATATAGCCTTCAATTTTACGGTCTATCGGTTTTCTTACTACTCCTTCAATCAGTAAAAAGAGTAAACGACCACCGTCCAGGGCCGGTAATGGTAAAAGGTTGACAAAACCGATATTGGCACTGATAAAAGCTACCCAGCCCAATAAAGATAATAAACCGGCCATCGCGAATGTCTTTGTCATATCATATATACCAACGGGACCTGATAAATCACTTACACCCACGTTTTTATCCGTGAATAATAAATCAAAAGTTTGAAAGACTGAAGCGATTACGCCAATCGTATCGGTAAAGCCGTTTTTAATTGAATGAAAGAAATTAAATTCGCTATCTTGCACAATTCCCACCATTGCTCTGGAAACATTAGCAGGTTCGATTGCTTTGATAGCCTGAACGGTAAATTCCTTTTCAACACCATTTCTCAATACGGTTATATTAATTCTTTCAGCCAGATAGAATTTACTTAAGGCATCAGCGATTTGTGACCAATTATTTAATTCGTTATTTTCTTTACTGAATGAATAAGTGGTATTTTCTTTCTCCTCAGTGTTTCTGTCATCATTTAAGGTTCCGGAGATTTTAATTATCTCATCACCGACTTTTAAACCTTCTTTATCGGCATTGGAATTGGGAGCTATCGCACCGATTATTGTCTTATCACTATCGGAGGTACTACTGATACCTAGAGTTGCGATATAGATTTCCGGAGTCATTTCAAATGGTGATATTATTTCTCCATCCCTACGAACGGTAATCTTAATGATACCATTATCATAATTATTCATAAATTTTGAGATATCTTCCCAGTTATTTATTTCAACTGGTTCCTCATCATTAATTGCCATACTGATAATTTCATCACCGGCTTTTAAACCGGCATTATAAGCAGGGGAATCTTTGGAGACGCTACCGATAATCGGAGCATTGACCGGCACACCGGTTGCTAAATTAACGATAATATAAACGATGATGGCTAAAATAAAATTAAAGCCGGCACCGGCAACAACGGCCAGAAAACGGTTAATCCATGGTTTTGACTCAAAACACCTTTCATATGGGGCAATCTGCATCGAAAAATTCTTACTGAAATGATAATAAGCATCCCTCGCAACTGTCACGTCATGCGTTTGTCCGTTTTCATCCTCATAATGAATATATAAATTATTCCCATCTTTTCCGTAAAGGTCAAAATCTATGACTCTCGCAAATTTAACACTTTGATTTTCCGGTTTATATAAATAAATCTTATTAACGACATTTCCGGTTAATTGTAAGTAGATAATCTGACCTCTTTTAATTTTATCGGTCTCGGGGTCCTCTCCGGCCATTGTGACATAGCCGCCAATCGGTATTGCCCTAAACGCATAGGTTGTCTCACCTCGTTTAATCTTGTATAACGCCGGTCCCATACCGATTGAGAATTCATGGCATAGGATTCCCGCTCTTCTGGCAAAAATAAAATGACCGAACTCATGTACCAAAACAACAAGTCCTAAAACGAAGATAAAAATAATGATATATAATAAAAAATTCATTATTATACTCCTTTCGCATATTTAGCATAAATTTGTGCTTTTGTCTCTTTATCGAGTAATAATATTGTATCCAAATCAGGATTCTTAATCATTTCATGTCTTTCTAATGCATCATATATAATATTTTCGATATCCAAAAAGCCGATTTTTTCTTCCAAAAAGAGCTTGACACCAGCTTCATTGGCAGCGTTTAATACGGTCGGATAACTATGTCCCGCGATACCGGCGTCATAAGCATATTTTAAACACGGATAACGATTTAAGTCCATTTTCTGGAAATGAAGTGTTTGTATCTCTTCTAGTTTGAGTTGATTTGTCTGTTTTAATTCGAACCTGTTTGGATAGGTTAAGGCATATTGAATCGGAATTTTCATATCCGGAGTCCCTAACTGGGCAATGACTGAGGTATCAATAAATTCAACTAAGGAATGAACAACACTTTCCTTATGTAGTATTGTCGTTATCGATTCATAGGGCATATCGAACAAATAATGGGCTTCTATTACTTCAAACCCTTTATTCATCATGGTGGCCGAATCAATCGTTATCTTACTGCCCATTGACCAATTCGGATGATTAAGTGCATCTCTAACCGTTACATTTTTAAGTTCATCCCTCGTTTTATCCCGGAATGATCCGCCACTGGCGGTAATAATCAACCTTTTGACCTGTTTGCGGTTCTCGCCGTTTAGAGCCTGAAAGATGGCGGAATGCTCGCTGTCTACCGGTAAAAGTTTTATCCGATATTTCTTAATCATGTCTAACACGATATGCCCCGCACTGACTAATGTCTCTTTATTCGCCAAGGCGATATCATAGCCCTTTTTTATCGCTTCAATTGTCGGCAATAAACCTATTGAACCGACTACAGCCGTAACTACAACAGTTTTATAGCCATTACCCGCATCATAAGTACTGGCATTTACTAACCCTTCCATACCATAACCAAAGGTGATATGCGGAAATAATTCCTGCAAACGAAGGGCATCCTGCTTATTAGCCACACCCACATAGCGGGGATGGAACTCGCTGATAATTTCCATTCCTTTTTCGATATTGCTGCCGAAGGCCATACTTACTAATTGATATTCATTTTCATGGTTCTTTAGAACTTCTAAGGTTTGGGTCCCAATTGAACCCGTGGCACCTAATAAGATGATATTTTTCATCGCTTTCACCTAAAATAATCTTGTAAGTAGCTCGGTAAGATAAAAATAACACAAAGAAGTAAATAGAATACTATCAAGGCGGTCTAATACCCCACCGTGACCGGGAAATAAATTCCCGTAATCCTTTACATTGAAATGTCTCTTGATGACAGATGCGGCTAAATCACCAAACTGTGACAATATCGATAATACGAAGGTTAATATGATAATAAATATAGGTGAGTTACTATAAGCAACATCGACAAAATTGATCGCAAAAAGGGGTGCGAGAATTGTCGCAATGACCGTTCCGCCCAAAGAACCTTCTATGGTCTTTTTAGGGCTGATGGATGGACATAACTTATGTTTGCCAAAAAAGGTACCGCAAAAATAAGCAAAGGTATCGGTTAAGATCGCGATAATGGCGATATATAACAGCTCATACATTCCTTGATCTTTTAAGAACAAATTTACTAAGGTTTGAAACGCCAAACCGATATAAAATATCGTAAACAACATAAAACTGGCATCATTAATTTTAAAATTCTTACGTAAAATCATGATGATTGTTAGAATTATGATAATATAAGGGAAAATGGCAAACGAATATTTTTCGGGTACGGAAAACAACGTGATAAAACTATCCATAAATCCAAGATAAATTACGGATAAATATGCAAGCAAATGTATTTCAAACGGTAATTTTTTTCCCGTTTCCTTTAACGAAATCATTTCATTCATCGCAATTACGGTAAGAATAAATCCTAATATATAAATGTAGTGATTAATATCATAAACCATTTTGGCGACAAAGATGGGGATAAGCACCAGTATGATAATAGAGGCGGTTATTACTCTTTGTTTCATTCTTCTTCTCCTTTCAAACCACCAAAGCGACGATTGCGCGTTTGATAGTCCTCTAAAGCTTTATGTAATTCAAATTCATTAAAATCCGGCCAATACTTTTTAGTAAAATATAACTCACTGTAGGAAATCTGCCATAAGAGATAATTACTTATGCGATATTCCCCGCTTGTCCTTATTAATAAATCGACATCGGGCAATCCACAGGTCATTAACTTATGTGAAAAATATTCCTTAGAAATATCTTCAAGCGTAATCTTCCCGTTTTTATACTCTTCCGCTATTTCTTTCGTAGCTTTAATTATTTCATCCTGAGAACCATAATTTAACGCAACGGTAAAAACCATACCGGTATTATCTTTTGTCTCATTAATGGCTTGATTGATATTTTCCTTCATTTCAGCGGGTAATTCATCAATAAAGCCGATAAAGTTCATTCTAATATTGGCTTCCTTTATTTTTGGCAAATATGTCTTAATATACTGACTGGGAAGTTCCATCAGATATTTAACTTCTTCCTTTGGTCTTGACCAATTTTCCGTACTGAAAGCATATACTGTAATAGCGGGAATACCTAATTTATTACACGCATTAATAATCTTCAGCAGCGTTTTTCCACCTTCATTATGACCGGCCGTCCTAGGTAAGCCTCTTCTTTTGGCCCAGCGACCGTTTCCGTCCATGATAAAAGCAATATGCTTGGGAAGTTTATTTATATCTAGTTTAAATTCCTTTTTATGTCGCTTAAAAAACATTGATTTTCCTCCATGTAACTTCTCAATATTCTTATTTTATAACAAATCCGTCCATTTTTCCACTGAATAATAATTGTTTTTAATTATTTTATTTATAAGCAAATAATTTATGATATAATGGTATATATTGACAATTATTAATCCGATATATATAAATATTTATTTACGAGGGAGAGATATAGATGAATAATTATTTAGGGAGCGATATTATCAGTAATATGTCTGATGTATTGCGGAAAAGGGGTATTTTAATATTTCTTTTATTTCTCATTCAATTATTATTTTCAATTATGATTCAATTATTATTTAAGGAAAAACTTCAAGCCTTGATCCGTCTGCAAGAAAAAAATAGTGATGTGGTATTGAAGGAATTCTTTAATATTCTCAGTGCCGATTTCGTTTTAGCAATTATTTTTTCCGTAATAATTTCTTTATTATTTCAAGCGATACTAACGAAGATATCGATACAGGTAATTTTATCTAAAAAAACAGTTAATAAATCAGGAGTTAAACAATTTTTCCATTTTTTCATTGGTTATTTATTATTTTACCTGATTTTTATCATTGCAGTCTTTGTATTTGTATTCGTTGGGGTTATATTGGCATTAATTCCGATATTAGGCATCTTATTGCTTATTTTCCTAATTATCGGTATGATAGCAGGTTCATTTTATTATTTAGGTTATTACCGATTTGTTCCATATGTGGCAATGGTAGATGACGTAGAAAATTTATTCAGAAATACAAAATTATATATTAAAGGTCATTTATTTTTATCAATTATTGTCCTAATCATTAATTCCGTTTTTACGGAAATTCTATCTTATTATGCAAATGTCTCCGCCATTAATAATAATACTTTGATATTGGTCATTATTGACATTATTGCAAATATTGTCTCCTATACTTTTATTCTTTTTGATATCGTGTTTGTCTTAACAGGCTGTGAAAAATCACAGGAAATGTTAATGGAAGACAAAGAAGAAGATGGCACACAGGTTTTCTTTGATTAATAAATTTAAAAATAATAGTAATATATATAATAAAAATGGTAGGATTCCTACCATTTTTATTAGGCTCTATAATATTTGGTGTGGGTAATTAACTCACACCTCTTTTTATGAAAAAAGAGACAAATTTCCAATTCCCTGATAAAATAAAATCTACCAA